>NZ_JBHTCP010000017.1:0-505 GCF_042665465.1 Fictibacillus iocasae
GCTTATGCCGGATTAGTTCCAAGTGAGTATTCCAGTGGCGATGTAAGGAAGCAAGGGAAAATAACGAAAACCGGAAATCGCCATGTACGGCGACTGTTAATTGAAGCTGCCTGGAGCTATCGTTATCCCCCAGCTATTAAAGGGCAGTTAAAGAAGAGACAAGAAGGAAAATCACCGGAGATCCAGGCCATTTCATGGAAGGCGCAAAACCGATTAAATAGAAAATACTTTCGTTTATTAGCACGAGGAAAAGCAAGCAATAAGGCAATAACAGCTATTGCAAGGGAATTAGCCGGATTTGTTTGGGCAATCGCTAAAGAAGCATCAATAAGTGAGAAACTTGTAACAAAAGTATCCTAAAATGAGGGAATAGAAGTCATTTAGATTGTGAATAGGGCTCGGAGGCAAAGGTGAAAACCGATAAGGAGAATCCACGGCTTATACTTGTGCTAGTCAGTTGTAATGGCGAACGCACGCAAAAAGTTAGTGGCAGCTCCTTAACGAC
>NZ_JBHTCP010000018.1:0-532 GCF_042665465.1 Fictibacillus iocasae
AGGTTTTCCAAGTCGTCTTCGACCATTTCTTTCAATAGATTTAACGGCTCTTTTACTTTGGGATACGCTGAAAGAGAAGAATCGTTTTCAATGATCTCAATGAGTTCTTCGCAATATCGAAGCTCTTCTTCCAGTTGGTCCGTCGTGTTTTTAATGGGGAAACGCTCTTTCATTCCGTCTTGAACTTGATAGACGGCTTTACGGACTTTTCGGGACTGGTTCATCAACGCTTCTCTTGGTGATTTCTGATTGTATCGGGCTCTTGTATGAGTGGCATCGACGATGATAGAGTGGCTTTTAATCACGCCTTTTTCTAATGCGATTTCCACAGATTTCTTCAATAACATGTCCAAAATTTTCACGTCTTTTAAACGAAGTTTACGGAACTTGGTCAATGAACTAGGCTCTATGACGGCCTCTTCTGGTGCCATATCAAGGAAATATTTGAAAGACATGTCATACTTTGAGCGTTCGACAACATCGACATCTGATAAATCGTAAATCACCTTTAACAACAGATACTTAAACATGC
>NZ_JBHTCP010000019.1:0-532 GCF_042665465.1 Fictibacillus iocasae
AGGTTTTCCAAGTCGTCTTCGACCATTTCTTTCAATAGATTTAACGGCTCTTTTACTTTGGGATACGCTGAAAGAGAAGAATCGTTTTCAATGATCTCAATGAGTGCTTCGCAATATCGAAACTCTTCTTCCAGTTGGTTCGTCGTGTTTTTAATGGGGAAACGCTCTTTCATTCCTTCTTGAACTTGATAGACGGCTTTACGGACTTTTCGGGACTGGTTCATCAACGCTTCTCTTGGTGATTTTTGATTGTATCGGGCTCTTGTATGAGTGGCATCGACGATGATAGAGTGGCTTTTAATCACGCCTTTTTCTAATGCGATTTCCACAGACTTCTTCAATAACATGTCCAAAATTTTCACGTCTTTTAAACGAAGTTTACGGAACTTGGTCAATGAACTAGGCTCTATGACGGCCTCTTCTGGTTCCATATCAAGGAAATATTTGAAAGACATGTCATACTTTGAGCGTTCGACAACATCGACATCTGATAAATCGTAAATCACCTTTAACAACAGATACTTAAACATGC
>NZ_JBHTCP010000020.1:0-538 GCF_042665465.1 Fictibacillus iocasae
CGCCTCCTAAACAGTAACGGAGGCGCCCAAAGGTTCCCTCAGAATGGTTGGAAATCATTCGCAGAGTGTAAAGGCACAAGGGAGCTTGACTGCGAGACCTACAAGTCGAGCAGGGACGAAAGTCGGGCTTAGTGATCCGGTGGTTCCGCATGGAAGGGCCATCGCTCAACGGATAAAAGCTACCCTGGGGATAACAGGCTTATCTCCCCCAAGAGTCCACATCGACGGGGAGGTTTGGCACCTCGATGTCGGCTCATCGCATCCTGGGGCTGAAGTAGGTCCCAAGGGTTGGGCTGTTCGCCCATTAAAGCGGTACGCGAGCTGGGTTCAGAACGTCGTGAGACAGTTCGGTCCCTATCCGTCGCGGGCGCAGGAAATTTGAGAGGAGCTGTCCTTAGTACGAGAGGACCGGGATGGACACACCGCTGGTGTACCAGTTGTTCCGCCAGGGGCATAGCTGGGTAGCTACGTGTGGACGGGATAAGTGCTGAAAGCATCTAAGCATGAAGCCCCCCTCAAGATGAGATTTCCCATCACG
>NZ_JBHTCP010000021.1:0-573 GCF_042665465.1 Fictibacillus iocasae
AAAGGAGTTGCTTATTATGAAGCATACCAAAAAATACGTAGGTTTAGACGTGTCCAAAGAAAAAATTGCCGTCGCAATCGCCGAAGAAGGAAGAAGTGAGCCGAGGTATATAGGAATGATTCCTCATACCCCTGAGGCAATAAGAAAACTCATTAAAAAACTAGGGGAGCCTAAACACCTTCACCTCTGTTATGAAGCAGGAGTAACAGGCTATGGATTATATCGTTTATTTCTTAGTGAAGGAATTGAATGTGAGGTTATTGCACCATCTTTAATTCCTCAAAAACCAGGAGATCGTGTCAAAACCGATCGACGAGACGCGATGCGCTTGGCTCAACTTCTTCGCGCAGGTGAACTGACTTCCATTCATGTCCCTACAGAAGAAGATGAAGCTCTTCGTGATTTAGTAAGAGCACGTGAAGATGCCAAAGAGGATGAGCTTCGTGCGAAGCATCGATTAACCAAATTTCTTCTTCGTCACAATCTTAATCCACCCGAAGGTGTGAAAAGATGGACATTTGACTATCGGACATGGCTAAACACGTTAAAGTTTAAACACGCTGCGTCACGAAT
>NZ_JBHTCP010000022.1:0-590 GCF_042665465.1 Fictibacillus iocasae
GAGCCAACCATTGCCGAACAAGCTCTTCATAAAATCGGTATGCTTTATCGAATTGAAAAGAAAATCAGCTCCGCTAGTTTCTCGGAGCGACTTCAGGTACGTCAGGAGCAAAGTAAACCTTTGGTGGAGGCTTTTTTCACATGGCTCAAAGCCACCAAGCCGAAGGTATTACCAAAAAGCAAACTAGGTGAAGCGATTCAATACACCTTGAATCAACGGAAAAAACTTGAGGTTCCGTTCCAAGATGGCCGACTGGATCTAGACAATAACTTGGCTGAAAGAAGCATCAAGCCATTTGTGATTGGCCGTAAAAACTGGTTGTTTTCTAACTCATCAAAAGGGGCGAAGTCCAGTGCCCTTATCTATAGTTTGTTGGAAACAGCGAAAGAAAATAACCTGAACATCTTTGAGTATTTTATCCATGTGTTTGAAACAATGCCAAACACCGAGATGACATCCAATCAATTAGAGAAACTCATGCCCTGGTCAACTGAGTTGCCAACATCATGTTATTTAGCCAACAAATCGGAATAGCCACAGTATAAAGGAACCGCACCCTCAACATAAGGTGCGGTTCTTTTGACGCTTAC
>NZ_JBHTCP010000023.1:0-599 GCF_042665465.1 Fictibacillus iocasae
ACTCATTGAGATCATTGAAAACGATTCTTCTCTTTCAGCGTATCCCAAAGTAAAAGAGCCGTTAAATCTATTGAAAGAAATGGTCGAAGACGACTTGGAAAACCTGAGGATTTCAGAAGACGAAGACGCAAAAGTTGGACACAAGAGTGCAGACTCTTCTTTCTTTGGCTATAAGACGCATCTTGCGATGACGGAAGAACGAATCATTACAGCTGCCACGATTACGACAGGTGAAAAAAGCGACGGAAAAGAACTCCAAACGCTGATTGAAAAAAGCAAGGATGCGGGAATTAATGTCGAAACGGTCATCGGAGATGCCGCTTACTCAGAAAAGGCGAACATTGAATACAGTAGAGACCACAACATTCAATTGGTTTCCAAGCTGCACCCTTCCATCACCCAAGGCTATCGCAAAAAAGAAGACGAGTTTCACTTCAACAAGGACGCAGGAATGTACGTCTGTAAAGCTGGTCACATGGCCATTCGAAAAGGGCGACAAGGGAAAAAAGGAGTCGGAGCGAACCAGGTCGATACCTATTATTTCAATATTGAAAAGTGTAAACACTGCCCCTTTCAGGAAGGATGTTATAAACCAGGAG
>NZ_JBHTCP010000024.1:0-656 GCF_042665465.1 Fictibacillus iocasae
TCATAATCTCCATAGAAAGGAGGTGATCCAGCCGCACCTTCCGATACGGCTACCTTGTTACGACTTCACCCCAATCATCTGTCCCACCTTCGGCGGCTGGCTCCCAAAAGGGTTACCCCACCGACTTCGGGTGTTACAAACTCTCGTGGTGTGACGGGCGGTGTGTACAAGGCCCGGGAACGTATTCACCGCGGCATGCTGATCCGCGATTACTAGCAATTCCGGCTTCATGTAGGCGAGTTGCAGCCTACAATCCGAACTGAGAGTGGCTTTTTGGGATTGGCTCGGCCTCGCGGCTTTGCAACCCTTTGTACCACCCATTGTAGCACGTGTGTAGCCCAGGTCATAAGGGGCATGATGATTTGACGTCATCCCCACCTTCCTCCGGTTTGTCACCGGCAGTCACCTTAGAGTGCCCAACTGAATGCTGGCAACTAAGGTCAAGGGTTGCGCTCGTTGCGGGACTTAACCCAACATCTCACGACACGAGCTGACGACAACCATGCACCACCTGTCACTCTGTCCCCCGAAGGGGAAAGTCCTATCTCTAGGATGGTCAGAGGATGTCAAGACCTGGTAAGGTTCTTCGCGTTGCTTCGAATTAAACCACATGCTCCACTGCTTGTGCGGGCCCCCGTCAATTCCTTTGAGTTTCA
>NZ_JBHTCP010000025.1:0-1121 GCF_042665465.1 Fictibacillus iocasae
ATGATGGCGAAGAGGCCACACCCGTTCCCATACCGAACACGGAAGTTAAGCTCTTCAGCGCCGATGGTAGTTGGGGGTTTCCCCCTGTAAGAGTAGGACGTGGCCAGGCTTACATACGGAGGATTAGCTCAGCTGGGAGAGCACCTGCCTTACAAGCAGGGGGTCGGCGGTTCGATCCCGTCATCCTCCACCATTTACGCCGGTTTAGCTCAATTGGTAGAGCAACTGACTTGTAATCAGTAGGTTGGGGGTTCAAGTCCTCTAGCCGGCACCACTTTTGAGAGCCATTAGCTCAGTCGGTAGAGCATCTGACTTTTAATCAGAGGGTCGAAGGTTCGAGTCCTTCATGGCTCACCATTTTCAAATTAATATGCGGGTGTGGCGGAATTGGCAGACGCGCTAGACTTAGGATCTAGTGTCATTGACGTGGGGGTTCGAGTCCCTTCACCCGCACCATATTAATTTCATAATGAATTCCACAATTTTTAAATAAGCATGCGGAAGTAGTTCAGTGGTAGAATACCACCTTGCCAAGGTGGGGGTCGCGGGTTCGAATCCCGTCTTCCGCTCCATAATGCTGCCGGGGTGGTGGAATGGCAGACACACAGGACTTAAAATCCTGCGGTAGGTGACTATCGTGCCGGTTCGAGTCCGGCCCTCGGTACCATTCTAGATTTTTAAATTATATATGCGCCCTTAGCTCAGCTGGATAGAGTGTTTGACTACGAATCAAAAGGTCGGGAGTTCGAATCTCTCAGGGCGCGCCATATAACGGGAAGTGGCTCAGCTTGGTAGAGCACCTGGTTTGGGACCAGGGGGTCGCAGGTTCAAATCCTGTCTTCCCGACCATCTTATCTCATATCTAAAACATGGGGCTTTAGCTCAGCTGGGAGAGCGCCTGCCTTGCACGCAGGAGGTCAGCGGTTCGATCCCGCTAAGCTCCACCATTTTTAGAAAATGTGTTGACATTTTCTTTTTTAATGCGTAAAATCAATAAATGTCTCTGTGAGACATCAAAGCTCTTTGAAAACTGAACAAAAGCATAGGTAAGGAATTAAATTAATTCCGTCAGTTTTAAACAAGCAAGAGACAGATTAAACACTTTATTGGAGAGTTTGATC
>NZ_JBHTCP010000026.1:0-1254 GCF_042665465.1 Fictibacillus iocasae
TGAATTTCATAATTCCCGACCCTAGAGTACCAGGGTTTTCAGAACACGAAAAAAGGAGTACCTCCCCAAAAACTCGAATTTGTTAAGTACGACCAAAACAAACGAGATGAGGTGAGACTCCCTATGCCTATTATAAAACAAGAAAGCCTTTTTGGCATCCAGGAATTATATGATTTAGAACCTACCCAACGTTTTGCGTCCGTTTTTGCTGCCATTGATATCGAAACGGCCGTTTTAGCCGTTTCTAAAAAGTCCTGGCGAGGAGCTCCAACCGAGCTGAACTACGCTGCCATGATCGGTTCTTTGGTCGTCCGAATCATGGAGCGAATTCCTACCATAAAAGATTTAATTAAACGGTTGAAATATGATTTACTCTTTCGGTTGGAATGCGGCTTTCTGGTATCCGACCAGGTCCCTTCTGAAGCCTCATACTCTCGTATGGTTGAAAAGCTATCAAAGAGCGAGAAGCTGGAAAGTATGAAAGAATCTATCCTTTATCAAGCCATTAAGGAAGGGTTTATTCAAGACGAACATGTCGCGTGTGATGCCGCCCACTTTGAAGCGAGAGATCAAGCTCCACCGAAAGTTGCGAAGCCTAAGGCTGCCCCTCAAAAACGAGGCCGCAAAAAGAAAGAAGAAAAAGAACAATATGATCGCATGAAGCGAGAAGAAGAAGACAAAAAAACGCTGTATGAAAAGACGATTGCCGCTCAGTTGGATGTGTCTCTAGAAGAGCTCCGCTCTGAAATACCTTTAGACCCAGCGTGGGGAATCAAAAAGAACAGTGAAGGCAAGAACGTGTTCTGGTTTGGATACAAAGCTCATCTCGCGGTCGGCACGAAAAGTCAGTACATCCTTCAATCGCTGATGAGCTCTGGCAATTTGAATGATGGAAAGGCAGCGATTCCTCTATTAAAAGGAATCGAAAAGCTGCCGCTTGTCGTTTCTCATGGATGCATGGATGCCGGCTATGATTATGTTCCGATTTACCAGCAGCTTTTTCGTATGAAGGCCCATGCCGTCATTGCCTATAATAAGCGCCGTGAAGGCGAAGTAGTCGGCTACGACCGTCATTTCGCCCCTACTTGTGTGAGAGAAAAATCGTACCGATATGACAGTTACGATAAGAAATACCACTCCTTAAAATATGTGCGACCCAAGGAGTGCTCCGATTGCCCGTTATCACAGAGTTCACTATGCCAGAAAGTGTATAAAATCCGAATCGAAACTGACCTTAGAAGATACACAGCACCC
>NZ_JBHTCP010000027.1:0-1324 GCF_042665465.1 Fictibacillus iocasae
CTGTTTGTGATCTTTAAAGGTTGGAGGAGTTTGACATGGATGTTTTAGTGAAGCGATGTGCAGGTTTAGATGTACATTCTCAAACGATTGTAGCTTGTGTTTTGATCGGTGAAGCAGATGAAGAAACTCAGTGTGTGACGGAAACCTTCCCTACTCTTACAAAAGATCTCTTTCGCCTACTAAAGTGGCTGGAAGAGTATGAGGTGTCACACATTGCCATGGAAAGCACCGGGGTTTACTGGAAGCCCGTTTTTAACATCTTAGAAGGTTTCTTTGACATTACTTTGGCGAATGCACAGAGAATCAAGAATGTACCAGGAAGAAAAACGGACGTCTCCGACGCCGAATGGATTGCCAAACTGCTTCGATACGGCTTAATTGAGAAGAGTTTCGTACCTTCAATAGATATACGGGAGTTGAGAGAATTAACGCGGCTGCGCAAAAAGCAGATTGGTCATTTAACTTCCGAAAAGAACCGAATTCAAAAAGTTCTTGAGTGTTCCAATATAAAGCTGAGTTCTGTTATCTCTGACGTATTTGGTGTGTCTGGAAGGAAGCTCCTGACACGGCTAATTGAACAAGGTTTTGTCGGTGAAGAGGACGTCGGAAAAAGCATCCACGGAAAGATGATGCCTAAAAAAGATCATATCGTCGACTCTTTATTTGGAACATTGAACGAACATCAAACCTTTTTGATCAAGCATTCTTGGGAACACATTATCTATCTTGAACAAGCCATTTCGCGTATAGAAGAAAGAATGGATGACATCTTAGTCAACTATAAAGAAGAGATGGAGATCTTGGTCACCATCCCAGGTATTAAAAAAGAAACGGCAGCCATTATTATTGCGGAAATCGGCGTGGATATGACGCAGTTTCCCACTTCGCAGCACTTAGCCTCATGGGCAGGCGTCTCACCTGGCAACTATGAAAGTGCAGGTAAACGGAAAAGCACGCGTACGACAAAAGGGAATCCGCATATTAAATCCGCCATGTGTGAAGCAGCTTGGGCAGCGTCGAGATGCAAAAATCGATTGATTGCCAACCAATACTGGTCCCTTGCATCGAGAAGAGGCAAGAAAAAAGCACTCGTTGCCACATCGCATCGAATGCTTCGAATCATTTACTCCATGTTAATCAACAAGGAGCCCTATCAGGAAAAGCTAACTTCTTAGGATATCCAAAACCAGATAAGTTTATACAAAGTTACCTTTAGGAGAGGTAGCTTAGCTTTCTTATTGGCTTTTTAGGATATTTTAAGGATTACCTTTCAAAAAGATCCGTATACAAAAGAGCTATGGATTTAATTATTTTCACAGAAAAA
>NZ_JBHTCP010000028.1:0-1562 GCF_042665465.1 Fictibacillus iocasae
AAAAACCTTCAAAACCAAGCAGCCTAATTAAAAAAAGCCGAAATTTCCCTTGTGAGGATTCTTTCGGCATTTTTAAACAAAGCAATTATGAAATTGATTCACTTAGCGACTAAAGTTGCTTCCATTTTTGCGTGTCCTGCTCCGCAAGGAACGCTGCAAACCACTTTATATTTTCCAGGCTTCAAGTTCAAGACTTCTGAGCTGTTGCCATCAACGGTAACATCCTCACCTTGAACTAACAAACCGTGCGCCCCTTCAACATTCTTTAGCTCCAAATTAAAGTCTTTATCTGCTGGCACCGTATATTCTGCTTTATCAAATTCCCAGTTCTTTGCTTCCATCGTTACAGTCTCGCCCGCTGCTTCCTTTTTTTCTTCTTTTCCTCCGCATGCGGCAAGCATTCCGATCACCAGCATGGCAGTAAGAGCCACCCATATTAATCTTTTCATAAGTACAGCCTCCTAAGTTGATGTGATATCTTATTATACCCTTATTATAGAAAGCCTAAATTGAACAGTCTGTGACATAATTCACACAACTCCAAAAATACTGATGTAAGAAGAGGTTAATCTCCGTTACAGGTGTACGCTTTCCCCGGGGTGAGCGGTGAGCCCCTTCGTCGCACGCGCCATTAAAGTGTCTCACCTTCTCACTCCCAGTCGCTGGATAAGGAAGGCTGTGTAACAAGACATCAAACGCAAGAAAAAGTGAACTTCTTATTCGAGGAGTCGGTACCTTACACTACGATCCACTTATCAATGAAGCATTCAAGGTCGATTAAGCGAAAAGATTTAGTAAATGCAATGCTCATAGTTAGCGTGTAGAAGGATGATGTACTGCACAGAGAAAATTCAGCAGTTCAAAGTTTTTAATAATAAAACAATCTAGAGCAACAATCTCTGCGAAAAGAGCCTAATGGAAAAAACAGCTGACGCAGGGGATTGTCGTTTTAGCAAAAGCCCTACAAAAAACGTGCGCTCAAGGTGTGAGCGCACGTTTTTTCCATATCAACAGCAGTCGCTTTGTCCTCTCATAACAAGGCCTGCGCCTTCTTGTGAATCCTCAAAGTCAAGGGTGATTCCTTTTGCATGATCGGATATACGGTAATCTAAAGCGACTCTAATGCCTTTGATCTTTTCCACTACATCTGTCTCTTCCGGCTCATCCAGAGCCAAACCCAAATTGGGACCGCCTCAGCCCATGCCAGAGAAATAGACACGGACGCCGTTCGCACCATTCTGTTCAAGAACGGCGGATATATACGTTACTGCACTGTCTGTTATGTTCACCAGTTCTTCACCTCTTTCTCTATGTCACTTAGTATATCCTACATTGCCCACATCGTGAATACCATAGGTGGCTTAGCATAAAGGGGTCCGGTACACCGATAGAACAACATGGATAACAGCATCATTTTTTCATAAAAGGTACCGTACCCCATGTCTTATTACAGTCTCAGAACAAAATCGCTAACGCGACTTAATGACGTCCCAAGTGAACCTCGTTCACTTGGGATTATTTCTCGCTTGAATCATCGTGCCTCCGCAGTTCGGGCACTGAAT
>NZ_JBHTCP010000029.1:0-1575 GCF_042665465.1 Fictibacillus iocasae
AATTGAGATAGGGGGAGGCGCCTAGCCTCCACATCCTCTCGTACCACCGTACGTACGGTTCCGTATACGGCGGTTCCTGTTAAGTCTTACGCAGAGCATCATATCTAGCAGTTAAACTCTTCAACCCTCGGGAGAGCCAGTAGGCTTTCCCGAGGGTTATGTGTAGGATTGGACTTTTGGCAATTCTCCAGTATCCCTTTCTCGAATTTCCCCATTCATAAGCTTTATCCTTACGAACACCTAAACTGTTTAAGTTTCTAACCCGAGTCCTCGGGTTCTTCCATTCTTTCCAGCGAATCATTCGGAGTCTTCGACTTAGCCATTTCTCTAGTCCAGCTATGACCGAGCGTGTCTGAGCTAGAGAGTAATAGGACATCCAGCCCACCAGGTATTTATTTAGTTCCCGAATTCTATATTCCATAGGAATCGACCACCTTCTACTTGTCAGCTCTCGAATTTTCTTCTTGAACCGTTTGATGGAAGATGGTGATATACGAACTTTAGGTTCTATATGGTTGGTAAAGCTGAATCCTAGAAATTTTCTTTTCCATGGACGGTCGACCGCACTTTTAGCACGGTTGACCTTCAGTTTTAGTTTCTTTTCGATGAATGACGTAATGTCGTTCATAACCCGTTCGCCTGCTCTTCTTGATTTTACATAGATATTGCAGTCGTCCGCATAACGTACAAAGCGATGATCTCTGCGTTCAAGTTCCTTATCCAGTTCGTCTAACACGATGTTGGAGAGGAGAGGACTAAGGGGACCACCTTGTGGTGTCCCTTCGACGTTCATCGTTGTTAGTCCATTCTCCATCACACCGGCTTGTAAGTACTTTCGGATAAGTTTAATGAGCGACACGTCCTTTATAGTTCGTGCCAATGTTGTCATCAATCGGTCGTGGTTGACCTTGTCGAAGAACTTCTCTAAATCAATATCTACAACCCAGCGATATCCTTCTCGGATGTAAGACTGAGCGAGTTTGACTGCGTCGTGCGCACGCTTTCCTGGTCGGAAACCGAAGCTGCACGGCGAGAATGTCGGGTCGTAAATCGGAGTTAAAGCTTGGGTAACTGCTTGCTGGATGAAACGATCGGTCACGGTCGGGATGCCTAACTTCCTTACTCCTCCGTCTGGTTTCGGGATTTCGACTCGACGGACGGGAGAAGGAATATAGGTGCCTGACAGTAGAGAATCTTTCAGGTCATGCCAGTTCTCGACCATATGCGCTCGCAGGTTTTGCACAGGCATTCCGTCGATACCGTGGCTTCCTTTATTCTTTTCTACGCGTTTGAGTGCGCGCAGTGTATTCTCTCGCGACACAATTCGTTCCATCATAGATATTCCTCCTGCGTGAATGGTCTTCCTGTTTGTGTCATCTTCATTCTCCACCCTCTTGAAGTCCCCCACGGGACTCACCGTCTCCTCCTTCAAGCAGGAATTTCTTTTCTGTTTCATTGAATGAGATGTACGTGCAGGCGCCATTCTTCCTAACAAGTTCAGCCCTTCCTTCGCAAGGTGCGAAGTACTATGGCTTCTGCTGACTTCCTGCCGTTCAACGCCGTTTCACAACGACG
>NZ_JBHTCP010000030.1:0-1604 GCF_042665465.1 Fictibacillus iocasae
AGAACAAAATCGCTAACGCGACTTAATGACGTCCCAAGTGAACCTCGTTCACTTGGGATTATTTCTCGCTTGAATCATCGTGCCTCCGCAGTTCGGGCACTGAATTTCCACTTCTTCGCCTTTCTTCTTGTCGAGCCTAAATTCACCCACGACAAAATCAGGAACGTCATCTTCCTCTCGACATTCCTTACAAACAAATGTGATCGTTTTGATCTCTTCATTTAATCCAAACGGGTCTTCCTCTTCTAGCCATCTTACTAACTCTTCACTTAATTCATCCGGCCCTTTTCGGGTTGTCATTCTGATACGACCTCCATCTTTTTACGCATTCCATTCCTTGCATATAATGATACAAGTAACCATATCGATGGTGCCAGATTTCTACGAGTTCCATTTGATTTTTACAATGCGGGCATTGAAAAGGATCTCGGTCAAATGCCTCAATCATCCGTTGTCGATAGGTTTTTTTCTTTTTCGCTCGCTGAAACACCCATTGAATTTGTTTCGTTCTCATAAAGGAATGCAAACTTAATACAGCCTTTGCCCTTTTATACGATCTTCTGCTGTACAAACCAAAACGACCAACCATCCGAAAATGCTTGGGAGAGATGTGCTGCAGAAGCTCATATAAAAATCGAAAGACGGATACTTTTTTATCCACTCGTTTTCCTGTTTGATGATCTTCATACCAAAATTGAACGGTTTCACCGTTGTATTCTTCTATTCGATACTCTGCCACAGCAGGGCGAGCGAGATACCTTCCGATGTATTTAGCAGCTCCTTTGGCGTCTTTCATCTTCTGTTCGGCGTTAACGTAAAACCCTTTCGGGTATCTCTGGTAGAGTTCATTAATAAGTTCTTGAACAGCCGGATTATGAGGAAACCACTCTTTGGTCATGTCCATGACCACTTTCTGCCATGACTTTCGCAAGAAGTCATAAGAGATGAAATCACAAGATACCCATTCATTCTTATGATCAATGGCGCCTTCCGTCACTAATGCATGGATATGAGGATTAAATTTTAAGTCCCTTCCAAACGTATGAATGACGGTAATCACGCCGACTTGAAGATTCCGTTTCTTACTTTTCCTTTGATAATAGAACTGAAAAACTTCCGCCACTTTCTTGGCCAGTTCATTCAGTTTCTTTCTGTCTTGAAAGAAGATGTTCCTTAGCTCTTTTGGAACCGTGAACACCATGTGGCGATGAGGCACGTTAAAAATCATCTCTTGTTGTTTGTCCGACCAATCATCGGTGTATTTCTTCCCGCACTTATGGCAGAACCGACTCTTACATGTAAAGCATACAAAGACCGGATTCGGTTTCCCGTCACATCCCAAACATTCGTACTTGGAATAGCCTAAATCACTTGATCCGCATCTCATCGCCTTTAGAACCGTTTCTCGGATGTCTTTGCGATAGGCCTCAGGAAAACGCAAGTCATGAAGCTTCCAGAATCCATCGAAGTGATCCTTCAATATTTGTTTAATTACACCACTTTTACGTTGTTTACCCATACGCATACCGAGACTCCTGAAAAAGATACGAACATTTTAACGAACAACTATCCACAGGTCTAGTTTTTTATAATTTCCTAAACAA
>NZ_JBHTCP010000031.1:0-1976 GCF_042665465.1 Fictibacillus iocasae
TCAACTGAGTTGCCAACATCATGTTATTTAGCCAACAAATCGGAATAGCCACAGTATAAAGGAACCGCACCCTCAACATAAGGTGCGGTTCTTTTGACGCTTACCGTAAATCTCAATTTTTGCCCGAGAACACCTTCAGCGAGCACTTTTTTCCAAATTGGGGACATATGTCCTTTCGCACGCGAGACGGTTGCTGTGATAATAAGGTGAATTCACCAATTGGGAGTGATGGTTATGAAGGGAATACTTTTTGCGATAATCGGCGGTTTGTTCATCACGCTTCAGGGTGTGGCGAATGCGCAGATCGGCACTGAGATTGGCACATGGCAGGCGGCGACGGTCACGCAGTTTACCGGTTTTGTGGCCGCGCTGTTTCTTATGATGCTTTTTCGCGACAAAACGTGGCGTCATTACAGAAAAGTGAAGCCGCTTTATTTGACCGCCGGATCGTTTGCGGCCATCATTATTTTCAGCAACATCACCGCGATCCATGAGATCGGTGTTACATTGACGATCGCTTCGGTATTGATCGCTCAACTCGCCATCGCCTTTTTCACCGATATTTTCGGCTGGTTTAGCGTGGCGAAGCAGCGTATGCAGCTGCCACAGTTCGTCGGCATCGCGATGATGGTCGCGGGGGTGCTCATTCTTAGCTTTTAATAGGAGTGTGTGTGCGTATGAAGAAGATTACAGACCATGATAAGCTGGAAAGTTATATAAAAGAAAACAAGATACCGTTTGGCGATGAGCTTCTGCCTCACCTGCACTTGTATCGTTTTGACCAGGGTGACTTGATTTGTTCTCAGGGCGATACGGCCGATACGCTGTATGTGCTTGTTAAAGGCAAGGTGAAGGTTTTCACGACGTCGCCAGAAGGCCGGACGCTCATTTTATCGTTTAAAAAACCGCTTGAGGTGATTGGCGATATTGAATATGTGCGGCAGACCGAAACGATGAACACGGTCGAGGCGGTGTCCACGGTCGAGATGATCGGCGTGCATCACCGGTGGCTGAAGAAATATGCCGCCAGTGACCCGGCGTTTCTGGAGTTTCTGCTTCACATTATCTCGAATAAATTTTATGTGAAATCGAACTTTATGCAGTTCAATCTGATGCATCCGGTCGAGATGCGGCTTGCGAGCTACTTGCTGTCGGTCTCGTACGACAGTTCGTCCAACGTGCTGAAAAAGCAGCACAGCTCGGCGAGTCTCCGTGATGCGGCGAACTTGATCGGCACGAGCTACCGCCATATGAACCGCGTACTGCAGCAGTTTTGCGCGGACGGGTTAGTCGAGCGTGTGAGCGGGGGCATTGTGGTCATTGATTTTGACGGACTCACAGCCATTGCCGGAAATAACATTTATGAATAAGGGTGGTCACTTATGATAACAGGAATCGTTTTATCGCTGATCGCAGGCGCGCTCGTTGGCCTGCAAAACATATTCAACAGCAAGGTGAACGAACATGCGGGTTCATGGGCGACGACCGTGCTCGTCCTCGGACTCGGATTTAGCGCTTCGTTCGCGCTCGGATTGATTATAGAAGGTACGAATTTATTTGTGCTGGATGGGATGAAAACGTGGTTCTGGTTCAGCGGCTTGATCGGAGTCGGCGTCGTCACATGCATCACACAAGGTGTGCGCCGCCTCGGTCCGACGTACGCGATCTCGATCGCCCTGACGTCACAGCTCGTTTTTGCTCTGCTCTTCGACTCGATCGGCGCGTTTGGCTTGGAGAAAGTGCCATTCACGTTTCAGCAGCTGATCGGCGTGCTCATCATCATCGGCGGGATTTTGGTGTTCAAGCTCGGCGGCCGCGGTAAGGCGGCGAGTGTGGAGATGAAGGAGAAGAGGCTGGCGTAACGTAATGGCAATTGAGATAGGGGGAGGCGCCTAGCCTCCACATCCTCTCGTACCACCGTACGTACGGTTCCGTATACGGCGGTTCCTGTTAAGTCTTACGCAGAGCATCATATC
>NZ_JBHTCP010000032.1:0-2364 GCF_042665465.1 Fictibacillus iocasae
GTAAGCCCGAAATATAAAATAAAGCACACCCTTCGGTGCGCGTGACAAATAGCCGTAGAGGATAGATTTCTTATCCGATCTACGGCTATTTTATTTTCCGCATGCTTCTTGGATATGCTTGGACCAAGGCAGATAACGGTTTAAGAGATCTGGCTGCTGGCGGAAGTCCAGATTGGGCAGATCCGTCAGTACTTTGACAAGGTATTGATAAAAATCTATGCCGTTTGCTTTTGCTGTTTCTGCTAGGCTTAAACAAATGGCATTCGCCTCTGCGCCAGCTTCGCTGACGGAGAAAAGCCAATTTTTTCGGCCGATAACATTTGGACGGATCGCATTTTCAGCTGGATTGTTATCAATTTCGATTCGGCCGTCATTCAAGAAGGCTTTCAGCCCAGCGATGCGATTTAGCGTGTAGTCAGCTGCTTTGGCAAGGGCATTTTTCCCGAAGAACGGAGAGCTTTCCACCCACTCTAAGAATTTCTCAACAATGGGTTTTGAATGTTTTTGCCGCTGTCTCCTTCTCTTGCCAGGAGATAAATGCTTAAATTGCCTTTCCAGCCGGTACAACTCATCGCAATAACGGACACCGGTTTGCCCATTTTTGCTTTCGGCTTTCAACCAGTACCGGCGGACATGCGACCAACAATTAGCGAAGGTAATGCCCGCTAGCTTGCCGTAGGCCGAATAACCATCGCAAATCATTGTTCCAGAGTATCCACGGATAAACTGTTCGAGGACAGATCTAGCCCGCGATAAGGAACTTTGGAACAGAATAATCTCAGGACCTTGGCTCGGCACACTCCGATACACCCAATTATAGGCATTGGTTTGTCCTGATTTGCCATCAGAACGATGAATGATTTGCCCGTACGTTTCATCGGCATGCAGCACGGATTTAGACAGAAGACGTTCTTTCAATATTTCGTACACGGGCTGAAGCCAATCACGTGATGCACGGATCACCCAATTGGAAAGGTTCTTGTCGTTCGTCTTCATACCATGCCGTTCCCATTCTTTTACCTGCCGGTAAAGAGGCAGATATTGTACGAATTTATCGTAGATGACTTTGGCCAGCACGCTAGGGCTGGCGATACTACGCTGAATGACGGGCTGCGGTGCTTTCCCTCGTTTGATCTGTGCTTTTTGTGCAGCGTCACCTTTGCAGTTTTTGCATTCATAGGCATGTTCAATATGCTGAATTTTCTTCATTCTTGCAGGAATAAAGGCAGCTTCTTCACGCACCGTAGTGGTGCCAATTTCGGTCATTGAACCTTGGCAACAGCTGCACCTTGTGTTTTTCGGATGGTAATGGACAGCCTCTATTTCAATGCCCTCACGCAGAGAATCGTTTCGTTTTTTTGATCGTGCTTTCCGGACAACAGTATAAGAAATCGTCTGTTGGCTTTGTTCTACTGTGTGCTCAGTTTCGTTAAAAGAAGGATCATCGTCAAACAACGAACCTTGCCCATCGGGCACTTGGTATTTTGATTTCTCGGTTTTAGATCCGAATAGCAGCTTGGTTAAATGGCGTACTTGCTCGGTTAATGCTTCAATCTGCTTGGACAATTCTTTATTCTGTTGATTGGAATGTGCCAGTTGCTCTTCGAGAAGCCGGACCAGTTTTTCAGATTGATTGCCTGTCGCCTTAACCATGCGTTTCACCACGTTTCGTCCTGTATTGTTCTTTCCATTATAATGGGTTTGAATGCCAGAAGAAACAAGTATTTGATCTCTTTTAAAATACGCCTTGCAGGGACGGCTGAATGGCTTTTGGCTGTTGAATCGATAATCCTTCCAACAACCATCTCAGTTCTTGTTGAGATAAATTGCGGACGGCCTGCTCATCTTTCGGCCACTGCAGCTTACCATTATCTAGCCGTTTATAAAGCATGGCAAAGCCATTTCCATCAAAATATAAACACTTATACCGGTCTTTTTTCCAGCCGGCGAAAAGAAAAATAGAGTCGCCGTAAGGATCCAGTTCGAAAGAATCTTGGATTAATGTAGCTAGTCCGTCTATGCCTTTTCTCATATCTGTCTTCCCACAAATAATGTAGATGTTTTTTACATCTGTATAATCATATTTCACTCCTGTCTCAACTCCTTTATCACGGTTTGGATGATATGCTCACTCGCTCCGTGGAAGAAGGAAATTTCTATGCCGGCTGCTTTGACCGTGCAAACAGGATCGGGGGAAAGTGCGGTTGAATTTGGAGAAGGACTAGTTTCTTTTTTGACATCCAATGTAACGGGGACGATGGCCAGTTTTTGTGACAGCATGGAAAAGCACCTCCTTCAATGAGATACTTCTATCGTACCGGAGGTGCCATACAAGTTATATGCGTTGTTTGAATACGGGCTTAC
>NZ_JBHTCP010000033.1:0-7496 GCF_042665465.1 Fictibacillus iocasae
CTCGGCTCACTTCTTCCTTCTTCGGCGATTGCGACGGCAATTTTTTCTTTGGACACGTCTAAACCTACGTATTTTTTGGTATGCTTCATAATAAGCAACTCCTTTTGTATTGTAGCTCTGATTTGGTTTTGTTTGAGTACAAACAGTCTAACCAAATTAACCTACGCTGTTACGTACAGGAGTTGCTTCGTTCATGATAACTTTTTCCCTAAACTTTTTGACTGCGTCGAATTTCTCCTATGTTAAAAAGTTATATTTTCTTAAAGTGTTAAAAAGCCTAGACGATCGTCTAAGCTTTTTCATCACGTTTATTAGAATTAGACCATCCGATCTTCGTACTTAAATGGTATAATTACAGCTAGATATATCCATTTTTTGGTCGATTGCGAGGGCTATGCTACACGAATCGGCTTGCCCGTTTGTTTACGATAAAGCAAGTGAAAAGGGAGATAAATGATGAAGGACGAGAGACTTATCAAGCTTGCCCAAAATGTGATCAATCACAGCATCAGTGTTCAACCAGGTGAAAATGTACTCATTCATGCGGTGGATAGCAAGAATTCTTTTTTGCTTTATCCCTTTATCGATGAGATCTATCATGCTGGTGGTCATGCTTTTATTGAATATACAGATTCTCGCATCAATCGCAAAATGATTAGGCAAGGAACAGAAAGCCAATTCCAACTCGAATCAACGCTTAAACTGGAGCAGATGAAGAAAATGGATGCGGTAATTATTCTGCTTGGCGAAGAAAACGTTTCCGAATATGCAGATATACCAGCTGAAAAGCGCAGCATCGTTCGCGATATTTACAAACCAGTCAGCGATGAACAGCTCAAGAAAAAATGGATTGTGTTTAATCTTCCCACAGAAGCTTACGCGCAGCTTGCGGGCATGAGTACAGAAGCCTATACAGATTTTTTATTTGAAACGTGTACAATGAATTACAGCAATATGTCTCGAGCGATGGATGCTCTTGTTCATTTAATGAACGAAACAGACAGCGTTAGAATTGTTGCTCCCAATACCGATCTCCAATTTTCCATTAAAGATATCCCTGCCGTAAAATGTGATGGAAAAGTCAACTTGCCTGATGGTGAGGTGTACACTGCGCCCATAAAAGACTCAGTAAACGGTACGATTACATGAACATATACAGTTGACATTTATAAACGGAAAAATTACGGAAACCCGCTGCAGCAATAATGAACAGCTGACAGAGCTTCTGAATACAGATGAAGGTGCGCGTTTTATCGGTGAGTTTGCCATTGGAATAAATCCATACATCAATCAAATCATGAATGACATCGGCTTTGATGAGAAAATCAATGGCAGTATTCATTTGGCAATCGGCCAAGCGTACGATAACGCAAGCAACGGGAACCAATCAGCCCTTCACTGGGATATTGTGCTGCTGTTAAAGTCTGAGCACGGCGGCGGAGAGATCTATTTTGATGATGTTCTAATCAGTAAAGATGGCCGATTTGTTCATGATTCATTGCTCGGACTGAACTCTGAAAACCTCTTAATCTAGGAAAGCAAAGTCAGGCACGTGCCTGACTTTGCTTTCATTTACTTGCTCCTTTCATTTATTCATGGCCCGCTCACGTTCACGTACCATTATTTCTCTCTTATCTCATCAACCGCCTCGCACATCACACTATACATCTTCTCCACACCTTCGTTGGAGGCTTCAAAATGATAGGCGTGTTCTTCAGAAATGCCAAGGTTGCTGGCTTCTCTCGCCACGTCCATGTTGGCACCCATGAAGATGAATTCCCAGCTGTATTTCTCCTTTTGATGGGTGATTAGCTTGTTGATTTTCTCATAGCTGTATTCCGTGCTGGCGTTTTCCATGCCGTCTGTCGTAATGACGAAAATCACTTTGCCGGGTCTCGCTTCTTCACTCATCTTAGAGAGCCTTTGCCCCACGCTTGTGATTGTTCGGCCGACGGCATCGAGCAGCGCCGTGCATCCGCGCACATAATAATCATCCTCCGTAAGCACCGCTTCCCATGCTTCCACTCCGTCCCATAGCACCTCATATTCATCATCAAACAAAACCGTGGTGATACGCGTTTCTCCTGCCAGTACACTTTGTTTTTTGACGAAAGCATTAAACCCTCCGATCGTGTCACTCTCTAAACCAGCCATAGAACCACTTCTGTCCAGTAGAAAAACAATCTCCGTTAACTCCTTATTCATCACCCATCATCTCCCTTGTTGTTCATGGTATAATTATATCGAGATTACTCCATTATTTGGTCGCTTGTGAGGCGACATTTGGGAGGCGGACCGCATGTTAACCGATCAGCTGCTGCAAGACATTCAAGAATATATTGAGCTGCATACAATTGTGGAACGGTTCAGCTCCAAGCACATGATTGAAGCTGAAGTTTGTGAATCTGCTCTTCCTGATTTTTATGAACTGGATGATTTCATTCATCATCATAAAAAACCGACGTTCAGAGAAGTACTTTTCAGCTATATGGATGATTCAGGAGAAAAAGATGCTGCTGTTTATACAAGAGCAGGTCTTGACCGCCGGCACTTTTCCAAAATACGCGGCAAAAGGGATTACAAGCCAAAGAAGGATACGGTGATTGCCCTCGCTCTGGCGCTTCGCCTGGACATGGACCAGACGGATGAACTTCTGACATCCGCTGGATACAGCCTTTCGCAAAGTGATGACTATGATTTGATCATTCAGTATTTTATAGAAAAACAAACGTATGATATTGGCTTGATTAATGAAGCGCTCTACGCGCTGAAGGGCAGAACATTAGCTGGTGCGGTGTAACTTTATAACAACAATGTCTAAAGAAAACGCTCAGATCACACTTCGATCTGAGCGTTTTTCAGTCACCGCCACCGCAGCCGCTGCTGCAGCTGCTGTCGCTGTAACTGGAACAGCTAGAGCATGAGCTGCAATCTGAGCTATTACTCTTCTTCTTTTTCGTAGTCGGAAAAGAATAGACGACAGGCTGCAAGCCATATACCACTTTCATTTGGTTGTCATAATCGTACGGATATTTGTATGATGTGAAGATCATCGCTTCCGCCATCTTATCGGCGTGCCTGATTGGATCCTTAATGTGCTTAGGGGTGTACTTTTGCCTCGTTCGGTTGACATTGACCATCATTTTCCGCTTCAACGATTCAATCATGGCATAAACTAATTCTTTATTGGCGTTCTTTCTAAAATATTTTTTCGATAGTTCGGAATGAGACAGGTTATGAAAATCATTAATAGTCTCTTTAGACAGAGGGGATTGAAAGAATCGGCCCCACACATAGTTCGAATACTCGGTATGTTTAAATAACTCTGTGTACAATAAATCAAACCACGCACGTCCGCTTGGATCGGCCTTCTTCTTACTATTCGGCGTATGGTGAATGAGCTGTCCGCAAAATTGATGACAAAACGTTTCATAGTCTTTTGTAAACATAATCATCTCATGCCACAGTTCATCTGTCTTCTCACTGAACATCGGAACATTCTTCACTACTGAACACAGCAATAGGAAGCGCTGCATTTCAAAAAAGTAATGATTGTACACGGCTTCATCAGTTTTTGGGTGTTCGGCTAGGTAACGTGTTTTTATGTTAGATTGATAGTCTTCCGTTAACGCCATCTTAAGCGCCTTGACACTATGCTTTAGTGGAGAAGAGTAGTGAATACCGAGGTGGTCAGGGATAGGAACCTTGCTCGCGAGATCTCTAGCTTTTTTTCGCGTTATGTACTGATAGACAGCATACACGCTAGCCGCGATAACAATGACAATGGCACTGCGAATGAATTCAATCATAGAAAAGCCTCCAGCTAAAAAATAGACTCTCTGCAATAGAGAGCCTCTGCCGCGGAAAAAGACCGCTGCACTTCATGTACCATCAGTATATATAAAGTTGTAAATAATGTAAATTTCACTATTTCTGATTATCCGAAGTCTATATCTCTCGTTTTCTTCACATCCGCAAACCATCTCAGAACTTCATTGTGATGGGTGACAATCTGCTGCGCAGAGAGTTCTCCTGTCCCCCACGTGCTGTGGGCATCTGCCGCAAGTGTTACGTTAAATCGCAGGCTGAACGCTCTTCTGCACGTTGTATCCACACACACTTCACTTTGGATGCCCGCCAACACAAGGTGTTCCACATCTAACCTTTTCAATTCTTCATATAACGCCGTCTCATGAAATGAATCAGGCGTGGTTTTCTCAATCATGATGTCATGGGGCAGTGGCGCAATCTCTGAAGTGATCTGCCAGGCATCGGACCCGCGTTCCAGCAGCCTGCCTGATGGCGCATTGTGCTGAATGTACACAACAGAAGCATCGTTTGAACGAGCCTGTGCAATCAGCTCCTTTATGTTGCCGAGAAGCTCTTCTGCGCCATGCACCGGATTCTCTTTAAGAAACATCCCTTTTTGCACATCGATGATCAATAAGGCTGTTTTCATTTAGGTAGACTCTCCAATCATTGTTCTAAACTAATCTTTTGTTTCAACATATTTATGTAGTACTGGCTCTATTTCTATGCTTATCGGTTTCATAAACGTCATAACTCCATCTCATTTAAATTATCCCTGATTTCAATGGAACACCCCACTTCTCCCTATTATAGTTAATGTTGTATGATTTTTGAAAATAGTTTAGTAAACTAGAAAAAAAGGGGGATGTTGTCGTGTTTTGTGATCAGTGTGGAAATCAAATAGATGGTAACTCGGTTTTCTGCAGCAAATGCGGAAAGAAACTCATAGATGTCCATCATGAAAGTGCAAATGAACAAGCTGCTGAACGCGAGGCGGTTTTCGTGGAGCCGTCACCTCAAGAACGGCATAAGAATCTGCTGACTGCGTTTGTTGGCAAAAACGCTCATGAGTACATACCGAAATGGGAGAACCGGAAAAGTCCTTTCTCTCCAAGCTGGAATTGGGCCTCGTTTTTCCTTACGCCTTTTTGGTTAGGATACAGAAAAATGTATGGTCATCTTGCCCTCTATTGGGGTGTGTGCGGCTTAATGGCGTTACTGACCATGAACGAAATCATCATTAACGTACTGAGCTTGTTAATGGCTGTCATCTACGGAATATACGGAAATCAGCTTTATTACCTGAAAGCGACTAAAGCCGTGCGTAAGGTAGAAGCCTACTCTTCCAATGACACTGCCTCAGAGCTTGCTTTGCGCAAGAAGGGTGGCACTTCTAAGGCTGGTGTATTTATTTCAATTCTTAGCTTTATTTTGGCTATTGCCATTTTTGCTGCTATCTTCATCTTTATGATGTCTGGAAAGGTGATCTTCGGGACAGGAGTAGACGAGATCGGCGTTACAGGAATGAGCGAAACGTTTGAAAAAGGTGATGACATCTATTACGAAGCTGATTTCGGCGGGCCAATCGGCAGATCGACCATCGAGCTTTCCTTATTTAAAATAGAGGACGGCAAGGAAGAGCTGTATTTGGAGTTGGAAGAAGGCGTTTCACCCGATTGGGAAGGCAGCTTCAACCTGCTGGACGGCGAGGATGATGGAGATCCCGATCTTGAAAGAGGCGACTATATCCTTCGTGTCTGGGACGGAGATGACGTTATTAGCGAAGGAGAGTTTTCGGTCAAGTAACAGTTTTTTATACTTAGTCAATTTATTTTCCCGCCCTAAGCACAGGGAAAAAATGGGCTGCCTATTTGTGTTTATTCAACACATTTGGGCAGCTTTTCTTATGGAATACAGTCACTGAAGCCATTACGTACATACTATATAAACATCATTACTATTACAATAAGGGACTGTATTATGAATAGGGATTTTCAATTAAACGAACTTTTACACTTTCTCAATCTTGCTCCTAGGACTGAACATCTCCTATTAAAAGGATTTTCATCCATCTATGAGACTAAGCCGGAAACATTGTCATGGATGCAAAACCAGTCACTGGATTGGGATGATGTGAAAGCTTCAGTGGTAATTTGTTCTGAAGATTTTCAGCCACCGTCTGGCACATGCATTGTCTTTATACCTGTACCTAATCCGAGAAAAGCGTTTGCCTTATCCCTGCGCCACTTTTGTTTTTTAAAGAAAATTGTCGGAATCTCGCCCTCCGCTATGATTGGTGAGAATTGTGACATTGCAGAAGATGTCTATATTGGCCACAACGTCATTATAGGCGACCATGTAAAAATAGGCAGCGGTTCGCAAATTCTCCATCAGGCGGTTATTGGCGACAACACGATCATCGGTTCAGCTTGCGTCATTCATAGCGGAGCGATTATTGGAGCGGATGGTTTTGGATACGAATCGGATGAAAACGGAGTACCGTTTAAAATACCTCATCTTGGTCATGTTATTTTAGAAAATAATGTGGAGATTGGCAGTCATACCTGTGTTGCACGAGGCGTCTTATCAAGCACCATGCTCAGAGAAGGCGCGAAAATAGGAAACCTCGTGCACATCTCCCACAATGTTAAGGTTGGCCGCTATGCCATGATTACGAGTCACGTTCATGTGAGCGGCAGTGTAAGCATAGGCGACTACTCTTGGATTGCCCCCGGTTCTACATTCAAACAAGGTATATCAGTTGGAGAGCACTCGGTCATCGGACTTGGTGCTGCCGTAATACACGATGTTGAAGCGAATGATACGGTTGGCGGGGTCCCGGCAAAAAGTTTAAAGAATAAATAAGGTGATGCAATGAAAGGAAAAGCGTTAGTAATTGCTTCGCACCCTGATGATGAAATGCTAGGCTGCGCAGGGACTTTAAAGAAGTTGATTCTGTCAGGCTATGAGGTAGTTACGGTTATTGTAGCTCAAGGTCGCAGTGTAGAAGTAGATGAATACCTTCAAAAGCAGGCGTTGCTAGCGAATCAAAGCTTAGGCATACAAAAAGTTACTTTTTTGAACCTGCCTAATTTGAAATTAGACACTCTTCCTCTGCTTCATATTGTACAAAAAATAGAGGCCGTAGTTGAGTTGCATCAACCATCCCTCATTTTCACTCATCATTATGGTGATTTGAATAGAGACCATCAGATTACGTTCCAAGCCGTGATGACGGCAGCACGGCCCCTCCCCAGTAAAAAGCCTATCGACATCTTTTGCTTTGAAACGGTCTCTTCCACCGAATGGACAACACATACGAATGATAGACAATTTAAACCAAATTATTATGTTGATATAAAAGAAACCTATTCAAGCAAGCTACGGGCACTTCGTTATTACGACTTAGAGATGAAGCCTTTTCCACATCCCCGCTCCTACCGAGGTGTAAACTATTTAGCAAGAGTTAGAGGAATGGAAGCTGGAGTAGAGATGGCAGAAGCGTTTGAAATGATACGCATGATTTGGAAGTAGAGAAGGCAGCTGGTCAATATGACCCGCTGCCTTCTTCTATCTTCATTTATATGAATGAATTTCATAATTCCCGACCCTAGAGTACCAGGGTTTTCAGAACACGAAAAAAGGAGTACCTCCCCAAAAACTCGAATTTGTTAAGTACGACCAAA
>NZ_JBHTCP010000034.1:0-9077 GCF_042665465.1 Fictibacillus iocasae
TATGATGCTCTGCGTAAGACTTAACAGGAACCGCCGTATACGGAACCGTACGTACGGTGGTACGAGAGGATGTGGAGGCTAGGCGCCTCCCCCTATCTCAATTACTTTAAAAACTGTTAAAGAATCTAACGCAGTCAAAAAGTTACGCACTAAGAATGACGAAGGGCTTGGCGAGCAGAGTAAAACGACTTATACACCAATAAAACCCAATTAAGCGGAAATCAGACCCATACACGAAATATTTAAAAAATTTTTATTTTTAAAGAAGGATTATGTAAAATGGTGAAGAATATCTGTATTACGTTCTTAATATGGAAAAAGGTGGTGTTTTACATGGAAGTGACTGACGTTAGATTACGCCGTGTTAATACAGAAGGCCGTATGAAAGCGATTGCCTCCATAACAATTGATCATGAATTCGTAATTCATGATATCCGAGTGATTGATGGAAACAACGGCATGTTTGTTGCGATGCCAAGCAAAAGAACGCCAGATGGCGAGTTCCGCGACATCGCGCATCCGATCACATCAACAACTCGTGAAAAAATTCAAAACGCTGTATTAACTGAATATCACCGTATGGGCGAAATGGAATCTGCATTTGAAGAAGCAGGCGCTTCCTGATTCCGATACGGAAAATAGGGACCCGGCAAAAGCTAGGGTTCTTTTTTTTGTGAAAAAAAGGAACCAAGGATTGCAGCAAAATGCCAAATAGCGGATACGGCCTTTCTGGAACATTTATCTATCTAGTGACAATACCGCATCATTCCTTGAAATGACTATCATTATAAGATATATTCGTATTGGAATATGAGGATATATTGGAGGTTCGTGATGATAAATCGTTATGCAGTTATACTGGCTGCTGGTCAAGGAACGAGAATGAAATCCAAATTATATAAAGTCCTTCACCCTGTATGTGGAAAGCCGATGGTCGAGCACGTAGTCGATCAAATTTCTGCTCTGGATATGAAGAAAATCGTAACCGTTGTCGGACACGGCGCTGAAACGGTGAAAGAACATCTTGGCAAGCGTGCCGAGTATGTGCTTCAAGAGGAACAGCTCGGAACCGCTCATGCTGTTATGCAGGCAGAATCAGCACTTGCTGGGGAAAAGGGCATCACGCTCGTAGTTTGCGGCGACACTCCGCTTATCACATCAGAAACGATGCAGAAACTGATTGACGAACATGTTGCGTTGAACGCGAAAGCCACGATTTTGACTGCCAAAGCGGAAGACCCTACAGGCTACGGCCGAATCATCCGCAATGCAGAGGGTACGGTTGAACGCAACGTTGAACATAAAGATGCTTCAGAAGAAGAACGTCTGGTGAAAGAGATCAACACAGGCACGTACTGCTTTGATAATGAAGCGCTTTTTGCTGCGCTTAAGCAAGTGAACAATGATAACGTCCAAGGTGAATATTACCTACCGGATGTTGTCGAAATCATCCAAAAGCAAGGGGAAGTCGTTGCGGCTTACCAGACACCGTCGTTTGATGAGACGATGGGCGTGAATGACCGCGTTGCTTTATCGCAGGCAGAAAAAATCATGAAACGCCGTATTAATGAAATGCATATGCGTAACGGCGTGACGCTGATCGACCCAGAAGCTACGTACATTTCAGCAGATGCCCAAATTGGCAGTGATACGGTCATTTACCCAGGCACGGTGATTCTAGGTGCCGCTAAAATCGGCAGCGAAAACGTCATCGGTCCGAACAGCGAGATCAAAGACAGCACGATTGGCGACCAGAACGTCATCAAGCAGACGGTCGTTCATGACAGCGAAATTGGAAGTTATACAACTATCGGGCCGTTCGCCCATATCCGCCCTTCTTCACAGCTTGAGAACAACGTTAAGATCGGCAACTTTGTTGAAGTGAAAAAATCAGTGATGGCAGAAGGAAGCAAAGCCTCTCACTTAAGCTACATCGGCGATGCTGAGATCGGCCGTGACGTCAATTTAGGCTGTGGTTCGATTACAGTGAACTACGATGGCAAGAACAAGTTCCTGACGAAAGTGGGAGACGGCGCCTTTATCGGCTGCAACTCCAACTTGATCGCTCCAGTAACAGTTGGAGCAGGTGCGTATGTCGCTGCTGGATCGACTATTACAGACGATGTACCGGGTGAGGCGCTTTCCATTGCCCGTGCACGCCAAACAACAAAAGAAAATTACGTTCAAAAGCTAAACGAGAAAAGAAAATAATACTTTTTATTTCTGGGAAGGGATGAATCACATAATGGCAACGTATGTAGATCCAACGTTAAAACTTTTTACACTGAATTCAAATCCGGAGCTGGCGCAGGAAATCGCCGACCACATCGGGATTGAACTAGGCAAGAGCTCTGTAACGAAATTCAGCGACGGAGAAATCCAGATCAACATCGAGGAAAGTATCCGCGGAAGCGAAGTATACGTGATTCAATCCACAAGCGATCCGGTTAACGATCACTTGATGGAACTGTTGATTATGATCGATGCACTTAAGCGTGCTTCTGCGAAAACGATCAACATCGTCATCCCTTATTATGGCTATGCACGACAAGACCGTAAAGCGCGCGCTCGTGAACCGATCACAGCGAAGCTTGTTGCGAACTTGCTTGAGACTGCTGGAGCTACACGTGTTATCGCGGTTGATCTTCATGCTACACAGATTCAAGGTTTCTTTGATATCCCGGTGGACCAGCTGCTTGGTGTACCGATTCTTGCCAACCACTTTTCATCTAAAAACCTGGACGATATCGTTGTCGTGTCTCCGGACCACGGTGGAGTTACACGCGCCCGTAAACTGGCAGACCGTCTGAAAGCGCCGATCGCGATAATTGATAAGCGCCGTCCTCGCCCTAACGTTGCGGAAGTCATGAACATTGTTGGTAACATCGAAGGCAAAACGGCGATCTTGATCGATGACATCATCGACACAGCCGGCACGATTACACTTGCTGCCAACGCTCTTGTGGAAAATGGAGCGAAGGAAGTGTACGCATGCTGTACACATGCAGTACTTTCTGGTCCAGCGATCGAACGTATTGAGAACTCTAAGATTAAAGAACTCGTTGTATTGAACACAATCGCTCTTCCTGAAGAAAAGAAAACAGGAAAAGTAACACAGCTTTCCGTTGCACCGCTCCTTGGTGAAGCGATTATCCGCGTTCACGAGCAGCTTTCCGTTTCTAAGCTTTTTGACTAAAATGTTTTAAATCCTTGCTAAACGGGTAATCATGAAAAGAGACTCGTATTAGGAAGGTGAAAACATGACAGTTGAATTACAAGCTACTATTCGTTCTACAAAAAGACGGTCTGATTTAACATCCATTCGCGGAGAAGGCTATGTGCCAGCCGTGCTTTACGGTTATGGAACAGAAGCCCAATCAGTCTCAGTGCTGGAAACGGACTTTATGAAAGCGTACCGTGAAGTGGGGAAAAACGGTGTTATCAAGCTTAAAGCTGATAATAAAACGTACTCCGTCATGGTACAGGAAGTGCAGGCTCACCCGCTAAAGGAAGCTTACACTCATATTGATTTCGTTGCTGTAGATATGAATAAAGAAACCGAAGCAGAAGTGCCTGTTGTTGTGACAGGAGAAGCGCCAGGCGTGAAAGAAGGCGGCGTGTTGCAGCGCACGATGAACTTTGTCAGCGTCAAAGCACTGCCTAATGACATCCCTGAGCAGCTCGAAGTTTCGATCGAAGGCCTGAACATCGGCGATTCGGTATACGTAAAGGACCTGCCAACAGGCGGTTCATACGAGATCCTAAGCGAAGAGAATGAAGTCGTTGCTTCCATCACTCCTCCAACGGTCGTTGAGGAACCGGAAACAGAAGAAGGCGATGACGACGCTGCAAGCTCCGAAGCATCAGACACAGAAGAAGCTGAATCCTCACAAAGCGAAGAAAAAGAGCAAAAAGAAGAATAGATCACTCCAAAAAAGCACAGCCCCCAAGCTGTGCTTTTTTCTCTGTATATAAACTTTGGCTGTAAAACACCTTGGGATGCTATAGATTGTAAATTAAAAGTTCGCCAGGCAAATTCTAAAAGCGACTTGAAAAACTTTTTAATTTAATAGCGTCGTTGGAATGCATCTATACATACTAACGTGAAAGTTGCTGTTTAAGATCTTAGATGCATCTTTGCCAGTTGATTGGAGTGGAAGGTGCCGACTCCTGCGGGACGAGTGGTCAGGTGAGACCATTTAAAGGCGCGTAGCGACAAATGGGCTCACCGACCGCCCCGCGGAAAGCGTGCACCTGTAACGGAAATCAACAGCTCTCTTGAAGTTTCGATTTTTACACAACTGTCGGTTATAATACAATTAAACAAACATCATGCAGGTGGTTAAAAAGATGAAACTATTTATCGGTCTTGGCAATCCGGGACCTAAATTTGAAGATACACGCCATAATATTGGCTTTAAAGTGATCGATCAGCTGGCAGAGGAAATGAATATTCCGCTGCAGCAGTCTAAGTTTAAAGGACTGTACGGAACGGGAATTGTAAAAGGGGAGAAGGTTTTCCTTTTGAAGCCATTAACGTTTATGAACCTTTCGGGTGAATGCATTGGCCCGTTCATGGATTATTTCAACATACCGGTAGAAGACATGGTTGTGATTTACGATGACCTTGATACGGCGCCAGGGAAGCTTCGTCTGCGGGCAAAAGGCAGCGCAGGCGGTCATAACGGCATGAAATCCATGATCGCTCATCTTGGCACTCAGGAGTATAAGCGTATCCGATTTGGCATTGGCAGGCCGACCAACGCCCAGCCCGTTCCGGATTTCGTGCTTGGCCGCTTTTCAAAAGAGGAGCAGCCTTCTGTTCAGGATGGAATTGAAAAGTCGGCAAAGGCATGCGAAGCTTTTTTAACAGAAACCTTTGAAAATGTCATGAACCGCTTTAACGGGTAGAATCGTATAGAGTAGCCAGCCGCTGCCCATAATGTGTAGTAACAGATGCACATGAAAAGGAGGGTGGCAATGGCTGTCCATTATAACTGCCGGCATTGCAAGGCGCATATCGGCACAATTCAGCCAGCGGATGTTTCAGCAGAGCAGCTCGGATTTCATGCCTTATCGGACGACGAGCATAAAGAAATGGTCTCTTATACCTCAGACGGGGATATACATGTAAAAATCACATGCGAGGACTGTCAGGATGCTCTGCAAACTAACCCGGACTATCACGCACTATCACATTTTATCCAATAGGAAGACGCTTTGGACCCCTATATCTCGGTCGTCCAAGGCCTTTTTCTGTTTTTAAGTGCCTAAGCAAAGGGCAGAGCACACGGAGGGGAGCAGCACATGTTAAATCTTAAGCAATTTTTCAGCAAGGGTGAAGATATCCAGACTGTGATCAACGGCATCACAGGAGGGTTAAAAGAACAGTTGATCGCCGGCCTATCTGGATCAGCAAGAACGCTGCTGATCTCGTCTCTTTACGAGCAGGCAGACAGGCCGCAGCTCGTTTTGACGCATAATTTGTTTCAAGCGCAAAAGCTGTACGAGGAGCTAAGCGGCCTTATTCCTGAAAATGAAGTGTATCTTTATCCGGTAAACGACGTCATCTCATCCGAATTGGCGATTGCGAGCCCTGAGCTGAAAAGCCAGCGTCTGGAAGTATTGAATTTTTGGGCATCTGAAAATAAAGGAATTGTCATCGCGCCTGCTGCTGGTTTGCGCCGTTTCTTGCCGCCTGTCGAGCTGTGGAAAAAATGCCGCATCTCCATGGCAGTCGGCGATGATATCAGTCTGGATGATGTTCTTCTTCAGCTCGTTGCCATGGGTTATGAACGGTCGGCAATGGTTCAGGCACCAGGTGAATTCAGCGTCAGGGGCGGGATCATCGATATCTATCCGCTGACGGAGAAACAGCCTTTGCGAATTGAACTATTTGATACAGAAGTCGACTCCATCCGTTATTTTGATGAAGAAACACAGCGCTCTGGTGATAAAGTCAAGAATATTGAAATCGGTCCGGCACAAGAGCTGCTGCTTTATGAGGAGCATTATAAAAGGGGTGCGGCGCTGCTTGAGGAGAAGCTCGGAGCCACTCTAAAATCATTGAAAGACGATCAGATCAAGGAAATTCTCGTACAAAATATTGAGTACGAAGCAAGCCGATTGCGAGATCAGGAGAACTTTCAAGGCATGTTCAAGTATGCTTCCCTATTCTATGAAAAGCCGGCAAGCCTGCTTGATTATATGCCTGAGCATAGCGTCATCGTGATGGATGAAGCCGGCCGTATTCAAGAAAGCAACAACCAGCTGGATAAGGATGAAGCAGAATGGCAGACGGCCTTGCTCGAGCACGGCGAGTTTTTGCGCGATGTGCCGGTTTCGCCAAATGTGAAGCTTCCGGGAGATAAAGTGAAATTCCCGATTGTGTATATGTCCCTCTTTTTGCGCCACGTTCCGCACACGCAGCCGCAGAACATTCTGAACGTAGAATGCAAAAGCATGCAGAACTTCCACGGACAGCTGCATCTTTTAAAAGGCGAGATGGAGCGCTGGAAGAAGAGCGGAAACACGATTGTGTTCACAGCCGTAAACGAAGAACGCGCCGACCGGCTGGAGAGTGTGCTGAAAGACTATGACATTGAGGCGTCTCAGCTAAAAAGCGATACCGCGCTTCAAGCGAAAACAGGCCAGATCGTGATTGCGGATCTGTCTGCGGGTTTTGAGTCCGTCAAGCAAAAGCTCGTCGTGATCACAGAGGAAGAAGTGTTCACGAAAAAAGTGCGGCGTCCTGCCCGAAAGCAAAAGATGTCCAACGCCGAGCGGATCAAAAGCTACTCAGAGCTCAAAACGGGAGATTATGTGGTTCACGTCAACCACGGGATCGGAAAATACCTTGGCATTGAAACCTTGGAGATCAAAGGCGTCCACAAGGATTATTTGCATATCAAATATGCGGGTAAGGATAACCTGTATGTTCCAGTCGAGCAAATCGACCAGGTGCAGAAGTATGTCGGTTCAGAAGGTAAGGAGCCGAAGATCTACTCGCTTGGCGGCAGTGATTGGAAGAAAGTAAAAAGCAAAGTCAAATCATCCGTTCAAGATATTGCCGATGATCTGATCAAGCTGTACGCGGAAAGAGAAGCGAGCCGCGGCCATGCGTTCGGCGAAGACAGTGTCGAGCAGCGGGAGTTTGAGGGAAGCTTTCCATATCAGGAAACCGAAGATCAGCTGCGGGCGATCGATGAGATCAAGCAGGACATGGAGAGCATCAGGCCGATGGACCGCCTTCTTTGCGGAGATGTGGGCTACGGCAAGACAGAAGTCGCCATCCGCGCCGCTTTTAAAGCAATCATGGACGGCAAGCAGGTCGCCTTTCTCGTTCCCACGACCATTCTGGCACAGCAGCATTACGAAACGTTCCGCGAACGATTTTCCGAGTTCCCGATTAAGATTGGCTCGTTAAGCCGCTTCCGTTCTAAAAAGGAACAAAATGAAGTAATCAAAGGCTTAAATGACGGGACCGTGGATATCGCAATCGGTACCCACCGGCTGCTCTCAAAGGATATTAAGTACCATGACCTCGGGCTTCTTATCATCGATGAAGAGCAGCGTTTCGGAGTGACGCATAAAGAAAAGATCAAAACATTAAAAGCTAACATCGATGTACTGACATTAACGGCCACTCCGATTCCACGGACGCTGCACATGTCCATGCTAGGTGTACGGGATCTCTCTGTTATTGAGACGCCGCCTGAAAACCGGTTCCCGGTGCAAACGTACGTGATGGAATACAACGGCTCTCTCGTCCGAGAAGCGATCGAACGCGAAATGGGCCGCGGCGGCCAGGTGTATTTCCTATATAACCGGGTGGATTCCATTGATCGTATGGCAGAGCAGATTTCCATGCTCGTGCCTGACTGCCGTGTCGGATTCGCGCACGGACAGATGACCGAGAACGAGCTCGAATCCACGATGCTCGAATTTTTAGAAGGTGATTTGGATGTACTCGTGTCTACGACCATCATTGAAACAGGCGTCGACATTCCGAACGTGAACACCCTTATCGTGTATGATGCCGATAAGATGGGGCTGTCTCAGCTGTATCAGCTAAGAGGGCGTGTCGGGCGTTCGAACCGTGTGGCCTACGCGTACTTCACGTATCAGCGGGATAAGGTGCTGACCGAGGTGGCGGAGAAACGATTGCAGGCGATCAAAGAGTTCACTGAGCTCGGTTCTGGCTTTAAAATTGCGATGCGCGACTTGTCGATTCGCGGAGCGGGTAACCTGCTCGGGGCGCAGCAGCACGGATTCATCGACTCAGTCGGTTTTGATTTGTACTCACAAATGCTAGAAGAAGCCATTGAGGAGCGTAAAGGCAACAAACCGGCGGAAGAAAAAGCGCTGTTTGAGATGAACATAGAGATCGATGCCTACTTGCCAACCCAATACATTGAGGATGAAAAGCAGAAAATCGACATTTATAAGCAAGTCCGTGCCGTCAAAACACTGAAGGATGTGGAAGACGTGCACGATGAGCTCGTCGACCGATTCGGCGATTATCCAACAGAGGTACAGTGCCTGCTCCTTGCTGCAGCCATCCGCCTGCGCGCACGTAAGGAAGGATTCGCAAGCATCGAGCAAAAAGGCGATGTGGTAACGATGAAGCTAAAGCCAGAAGTCGCCAGCACCATTGACGGCAACAAAATCTTTGAGGCAGCAAACAAAATCGGCCGCTTCATCACACTCGACGCCACCAAAGGAGAATTCAAGGTCCTCATCCAACGCAAACGCCTAAAAGACCTAGAACTCCTCCAAGCCATGGAGAAACTGCTCAAAGAAATGAAAAACGTCAAGCGGGAAAAGAGTAAGTCCAGCTCATAAAGAGTTAGATTTTGTAATTGGATCAGCTTAATTGCTTTATCAGAAATGGAGTACTTAAGTAATAGAATTTTTTAAGATGTTTTAGAGGGTTTTATATAGCGTATTTAACGTTGAAAAGTTGATTGGAGGTAAGCCCGTATTCAAACAACGCATATAACTTGTATGGCACCTCCGGTACGATAGAAGTATCTCATTGAAGGAGGTGCTTTTCCATGCTGTCACAAAAACTGGCC
>NZ_JBHTCP010000035.1:0-13139 GCF_042665465.1 Fictibacillus iocasae
CAAACTCTCCAATAAAGTGTTTAATCTGTCTCTTGCTTGTTTAAAACTGACGGAATTAATTTAATTCCTTACCTATGCTTTTGTTCAGTTTTCAAAGAACTTTTTGTTTGCCGCTCGTTTTGGCGACTTTATTAGGATAGCATCTGGTGTGAATGATGTCAACCTGTTTTTTCTTTTTTGTTGCTGCTGACCGTTTAGCGTGTTGCTTGCTGTGTCGGTGTGTCGCAGCGACAAGAAATAATATATCACAGATGAAGAAAACAGGTCAACATCTTTTTTAAACTTTTTTAGCTGTGCACAGAATAATAACGATGGAACAGATTCTTACCCTTTGTTTCTTTGCGGACGGTCTTTACATACCCTCTATCTATCAAATGTTCCAGAAGCACAGTCAAATCAATGGCATAGGCCGATGTTTCATCGTGATCCATGAGCTCCTGATACGTCCATTCGCTTTTCTCGCCCATTACTGTGAGCAAGTGGCTTGCCCCTAGTTTTGTTTTTGAGGTCAGAGAAAATTCGGATGCGAGAAGCAGGAGTTCGATTCGCTTATCAAGCGTCTCATTTCCTGTAACAAGCTCCTCATATAATTTGAATATCTCTGGTTCTATCATTTTGACCTGGCTCCATACCGTTACTTCCGGGTAGAACCCATGCTCTATGACAGCAAGCCGGGCCATGTGATGAAGAGCATGCATGATGTTATTGAACGCATCTAAATACTGGCCGGAGTGCGAGAGTTCTTTTCCATCGTAATAACGTCGGAGCAGCTTGGCGAATTCGAGTCCGATTTTCTTCGTACGCTCTTGAATCGGAAACTCATGCAGTCTGTCACGCAACCGTGATACATATTCATTGCGGTTGAAAAGCACTTTTCCGTTTAGCACCCACTCCACTGCCCGGCGGTTCGAACCGAGCAGCAGCCAGCTGTTCAGCTGTTCTTCTGTCACGATGTGCAGTGCCGCTTTTTTATCATTAAATTCATAATGTTTAATGCTCCAAGGCTTGTCTGCTTGTTGAACGATAATGAACAATACGCAGTCCAGGTTGTCAGTAGCCGGAAAAAAGGGCTTCGTTTTTTCAATCAGCAGTACACCTAAAGTCCCTTCGTTGCTTGCTCTTTCCTGGTATAACGGTCGTAACAAATCTTCCAATGAAGTCATCTCCCATATATAGATTGCAACACTAAACCATTCAACGCGCTTTTTCATAATCCTCTTTGTTTTTACAACGTCACCCTATGATATACTGTTAATTGAAAATGGGAGGGACACGCATGATCAAATATACGAGTAAAATTAATAAAATCCGCACGTTTGCTTTAAGCTTGGTATTTATCGGTATCATTATTATGTATGCAGGCCTTTTCTTTAAAAGCAGCTTCCTGCTCATGTCTCTTTTTATGATCATCGGCTTTCTAGCTGTGATCGGAAGCTCTGGCGTTTACTTTTGGATCGGGATGATTTCGACTCAGGCGGTGCAGGTGGTGTGCCCGAGCTGTGGCATCGTAACAAAGGTTCTTGGACGAGCTGATGCCTGCATGTCCTGCAACCAGCCTCTCACGCTAGATAAGAATCTGGAAGGACTGGAGTTTGACGAGAAATACAATTCCAAGAAATATCAGAAAAAGAAATAACTGAGCTAGCTTTAGCAGAACTTCCTTACCCTTGTACGTTGTTTAAACCTGTTTTATTAAGATAACAAAGTATCGCAGCATAGAACAGATGAAATATGGCACAAAAAAGAGGATAGTCCGCTTATGGGATTATCCTCTTTTCCTATTTTACTCGTATTGGCGCTGGATCGCGTACACTCGGAGCGGTTCTCGGCTGTTCTTTTTCTTCACCATCTTCACGGTATAGACGTGATTTCCCATCATAGCGTCGAACTGATATTGCGATACGGAAACATATAATCGGGAACCTATTACGGTATAGTTGACTGCAGGATATTTTTGTTTTCCATATAAATCTTTCTTGTTCCAAGTGAAACGGGTAACAGAGTAAGTCATGTTGTCACCTGCCGGGTTATAGTATAGCTGTTCGCCCTGAGCGTTTACACCTGCTTTTTTAAAATAATATTGAAAAAACTGATCAATAAATTCTTTTGTGAACCCCTTAGACATGGTCGCATAGATTCGTGCCTTCGTAAACTCTCTTTCATTGTAAAGACTCCACTGAAGCTTGTGAGCCCTCTCCAGATAGATTTTCTCTCTAACTGCTGTAGCTGCCGTTGCCTTGTTTGCGCCAAACGAACCCCAGATTGAAATAGCCATGACCAGACTTAGAAACAACAAGAACCCTTTTTTCATGATTGAATGCCTCCGCTTTTTTTGAATGGCCGCTGTCAGCATTCCGGATATGTAGCAGCGGTTTATTTACTCATTAGACGAATGACGGGTTCGTTAGGAAACAAGGATTTGGATTTTTTCTCACAACAAATATCGACAATTAAATAAAACTCTGCTGACGCCAAGCCTTAAAGTCAGCTTTAGTTGCACCTATACGATGTTCGTTAACTTGCTAACTACGTTGAAATTCCTTACCTTTTAAAAAGCTATGCTTACTTAAAGTAAAAAAAGCCCCTCCATGGTTGGAGAAGGCTTAATGCTTTGTTTGGCAGTCCGGGCAGACACCGTATATTTCCATACGGTGGCGTGCAATTTTAAAGCCGGTAACAGATTCGGCGAGGCTTTCCACTTCATCCAAGCCGGGGTAAGTAAAATCGACGATCTTTCCGCAAACATCGCAGATCACGTGATAATGATCCGTTGTGATACAGTCGAATCGGCTGGATGCATCACCATAGGTTAGTTCTTTAACAAGTCCAACTTCCTTAAACATACGCAGATTGTTGTATACGGTAGCCACGCTCATATTCGGAAATTTTCCTTCAAGCGCTTTATAGATTTCATCGGCAGTAGGGTGGGACATTGATTGAATTAAATGTTCAAGTATCGCATGACGTTGAGGAGTGATCCTGACACCGGCGTGCTTTAATGTGTGAATCGCTTCACTTATTTTATGTTCTGACACCACCAAGCACCTCACTTTTCCTCTGCGAAATAATTATTACTTTATAATCGTTATAATTAGTTTAAAACGGTTAACCGCCCTTGTCAATAGAATGGCGGTGCTGTGTGCTCTTTATTCCTTGTCTTCGTGAAGAACAGGCTCGTTGATTCCCATTTTATGATTCACGTACCTTGCCGCAACAAATAGAAAATCGGACAGCCGGTTTAAATAAGAAAGGACGAGCGGATTCACGTTCTCCACACTGACAGCAATTCGTTCTGCTCTTCTTGCAATCGTTCTTGCCGTATGCAGTGCACTCGCAGGCGCAGCACCTCCTGGCAGGATAAACTGCTGCAGCGGCTTCAGGTCAGACTGCCATTGATCAATCGTCTCTTCAAGAAACGCGATTTCCTTCTCTTCTAGCACCCAAGAAACTTTTTTGCCATGCGGTGTGGCGAGCTCAGCGCCAACATGAAAAAGAACAGTCTGTACTCTTTGCAGTACGGCAATCAATGACATTGTCCACTCATTTTCCGGCAGTGTGCTGACACCAAGGCCAATCATGCTGTTCGCTTCATCACATGTCCCATAAGCCTCAACACGTAAATCGTTCTTAGCTACTCTTTCACCGTAAATGAGAGAGGTTTGGCCTTTATCCCCTGTTTTTGTATAGATTTTCATCTTTTAATACCCCCGCTCCAATGGAATGATGTTCGTCAGTTCTTTGTTTCCCTTCACATATAGACGCAAATTCTCTTCAAATAATGCAATCGCTCGTTCTTGGTATTGCGGCGTAATGCTCGACAGATGCGGTGTCACTGTCACGTTTTCCATTTCCCAAAGCGGACTCGTTTCCGACAGCGGCTCTGTTTCAAACACATCAAGGAAGGCATGAGCAAACTGCTCCTGTTGCAATGCCTGAGTCAGTTCATCCTCTACAACCGTCCTGCCTCTGCCGATATTGATGAATACTGCCTCACGTTTCATCCGGGTAAAAAGGGATGTTCCGATCAGCCTGTCTGTTTCTTGAGTATAAGGCAGCACGTTCACGATAAAGTCGCATCGCTCAAATACGGTCGGAAGGTCTTGCGGTCTGCTGTGCACTTCATTGAAATGAGGTCCTTTTGTTCCAGAACGGCTGAAGCCGAGCGTTGTCATGCTAAACGCTTTGGAAAGCCTCGCAATCTCTGTTCCGATCGCACCTGCGCCAAGTATGCCAATCGTTTTACCGCTGATCTCGGTCATCGGAACAGTACGGTCCCACACTTTGTCTTCTTCATGACCATACAGTTTCTTGGTTTGCTTCGCACTTTGCAGCAGGCAGCTGATTGCGAATTCAGCCATCGGAATCGCATGTATGCCGCGGGCGTTTGTCACGAGTATATTTTTATCTTTAAGAATCTGAAACGGCATCTTTTCCAGTCCTGCTGAAATGACCATGATCCATTTCAGCCGCTCCGCTTTTTCAATAAGCTCTTCTGTTAAATCTTCACCGTATGTGATTAAAATATCCGCTTTATGCAGATGGTGCTGGCCTTCATTCATACGGTTGGCGAACAAGAAGGTCATCTCAGGGAATGTGCTCACAAGACTCTCTTTAATCGGTGTCCTCAGCCTGGCTGATGATAAGATATACATCGAAACGTTATCCTCCTTTGTTCATGACGTTCACGTAAAAACCAAAAGAAAAAATAGGAAAACTTAGCAGACGCTTTGCCTGACGAATTCCTTCACTGGTTTTTTGAAATATAAAAAAAGGCGGGAGCTGATAGAAGCTTCCCGCCAAATTAAAAGAGTAGGTTAACCTCAGTCTATGCGGAAAAATCCGCAGCGTGTGGTCATACGCCTAGTTTCACTTTAAATTATCCGGGTTCAAGCCTTCGAGCTCAGGCAGGACAAACAAGCCGTCCTTTCGAATGAGAACATCGTCAAAATAAAGCTCCCCGCCACCATACTCCGGACGCTGAATCAGCACCATATCCCAATGGACAGCGGACTTGTTGCCGTTGTCGGCATCCTCATAAGCCTCTCCTGGTGTAAAGTGGATGCTTCCGCAAATCTTTTCATCAAACAAAATATCACCCATCGGATGCTGAATCATCGGATTTACGCCAATTGCAAACTCCCCGACAAATCGTGATCCTTCGTCTGTATCAAAAATAGCGTTCAGCTTATCTACATCGTTATCTGCTGTCGCTTCCACTATCTTTCCGTCCTTAAATGTGAGGCTCACATTGTTAAACGTTGTACCGTGATAAGGGCATGGTGTGTTATACGTGATTTTGCCGTTTACACTGTCTTTCACAGGCGCCGTGAACACTTCACCATCTGGGATGTTGTTCTCTCCCGCACAAGCGATAGCCGGTATCCCTTTGATCGAGAAGGACAGATCCGTACCTGGAGATACGATGCGCACCTTGTCGGTCTTTTCCATCAGTTCCTTTAGAGGCTGCTGTGCCTCAGCCATCGCTTTATAATCGACGTTGCATACATCCAGCAGGTAATCGGTAAACTTTTCAAAGCTCATTTTCGCTTTTTGTGCAAATCCTCGCGTCGGATAGTTTAACAGCACCCACTGTCTTTCGCTTACAAGCACACGCTGGTAAGGCTTGAACGTCTCTCCTCTAAGCTGATGCTGCGCTGACGGAACTTCAGCTAATTCGGCGTCATTCTCTTGGCCGACGATGGCGATATAGGCGTCAATATCCTTCACACGATACAAATCCCACTTTGTCTGCGCTTCAAGCTGTTCCCTTTTAAAGCCCATCATCAATTCGCGCTGCACTTCTTCATCTATCAGGTTCACGTACGGATAAGCACCAAGTGCGTACGTTTCTTTCACAAGTTCCTTAACGAGCGGTTTAGCAGCGATGCTCGCGTTAATGAGCACCTTCTGACCAGCTTTCATTTGCAAGGAGTGGTTCAGAAGTGTTTTGGCAAGTGTGTTGATTCGTTCATCACGCATTATGTATAACCCCTTTATATGTGTTTTAAAATTCCAACAATTATAGTTTAGCATGTGGCTCCTCATACCGCCTAATGGATTCAACCATACAAGTAAAAGAAAATAGGCACACAAAAAAAGAATCCAGTTTCCGATCACTGGATTCTTTCCATTTTAAACAACTGTTTACATTCTTTTTGCCACCTATTGAAGATGTTCCGCAATAAACGCTTTAACTTCCTGTACGTGGTCTTTCACTTTAACTTTTCTATATTCTTTCGCGAGTGTGCCCTCTTTGTCAATGATGAATGTAGATCGTTCGATTCCCATGTATTCTTTACCGAAGTTCTTTTTAAGCTTCCAAACGTCGTACAGCTTAGCAGCTTCTTGGTTTTCATCCGCTAACAGCAAAAACGGAAGAGTATGCTTTTCAATGAATTTCTCATGACGTGAAACTGGATCTGGGCTTACACCGAGCACGACCGTGTCTAAACCGCTAAAATCTTCATGAAGGTCTCTAAAATCACAAGCCTGTGTCGTGCATCCAGGGGTCATATCCTTCGGGTAAAAATAAAGAACAATATTCTTTCCTTTATACTCTGATAACGATACATTCCTTCCATCGCTTGCCGGCAATGCAAAGTCTGGTGCTTTTGTACCTACCGATGCCATCAATTTAACTTCCCTCCGTATGAACATTCTTACAGTAATAAGGGTAGCCAAAAGCAGCGGAGAGTACAACTAATCTGATGATGTATTGTGCTGAATGACAGAGGTGAGGACGAAGGCGATCGGCAGAATATATCCGATCATCGCTTCGGTGATCGCGATTACACGTCCGAAGCCAACTGGCAGAATATCACCGTAGCCCAGTGAAAAGAGCGTTGATGCGCTGAAATAGATGGTCTCGGTGAGAACAATCCATAATGAATCTTGCTCGAATCCCGTACCTCCTTCTAACACATTTATCCCTAAAAGTCCTGCAATGGTAAACATAAGGCCAAATCCAACGATAACCGTTACGTAAATAATGACTAAGATCGCAACATAGCTGACAGGCATTAAATGTTCCTTTAATCCATGATGTGTGAAAAGCATCGCGATGCTGCTGTAAATGATATAAAGTGCTAAACAACCAATCAAGAAAAGCACAGCCTGCCCCACCGTAACCACCTCATTAAAAGGTATGAGACAAGTATAAAAAAAGACCGGATAGGCCGGAAAAGACCGGGGTCCGGTACTGCTTCATAGCATTCCGCGCTCCGCGCAAAATTACGTTGAAGAGTACCGGACCCCGGTTATCTTTTTTATTAGTTCCCCGCTCCGCGGTATTTGGTCACGCCAACGTTCCAGAGCAGAACGGCAATTCCGAAAAACACAAGCCCGACGACCGGTGTCATGAACGCATAGCCGTACCAGTCGGTCCGTCCGAGAAAATACGAAGACGGATAGACGCCGACAAACGCAAAAGGCAGCACAAACGTCAGAATATATTTGATCACCTTATTGTAAATGTCCACTGGATAGCGGCCGTAGTTCCCGATGTTGTACATCATCGGCATAATGTCCGTGCGGCTGTCTGACCAGAACCCAATGCTCGCGAGACTGATGAAGATGCCTGCGTACACGAGCACCCCACCTAGCACGAGGATAATAAACACGAACGGATCGTACCAATTCAGTTCCAATCCAAGACGGCTGCCTGCATAAAACATGACAATCAGGCCTGTTACGGCACCAAACAGAGACTCTAGTTCCAGACGTTCCAGCACAATTTGAAACAAACTGTGGATCGGCCGCGTCAAAATGCGGTCCATCTCGCCTTTCACAATATACCGGTCGGTGAAATCCCAGATGTTAAAAAACGCACCAAACACGGCAAACGGAACAAGAAAGAAACCATAAATGAAAATCATCTCGTCACGGCTCCAGCCTCCAAGCAGATTGGTATGACCGAAAACGACTAGAATAAACACAAGGTTAACAGCTTGGAAGAGAAAATCCGAAACAATCTCGACCAGCATGTCCGCCCGGTAAGAAAGCCGTGTTTTCACATATTGTGCTGCATATTGAAGAAAAATAGATACATACGACATCGCTTACCCTCCTTGCACGATCAGCTGGCGCTTGGCCAAGCTCCACATAAAATAGATCGGCACGATCAAGAGAAGCGACCAGGCTGCCTGGGTCATAAGAGCTTCCAATACCGCTTCTCCTTTAAACCCTTCTGTAAAAATCATGCTCGGAATGTAGCTGATTCCTTGAAACGGCAAGTAGCTCATGATTTCCTGTGCCCAGCCTGGATAAAAGCTGATCGGCAGAATAAGGCCGGAAAACAAATCAATGATCACTCGCTTCGCACGGATCAGCCCGTCATTGTTAAATAAGAAGAACGTCGCAATTCCAGCAAGCAGGTTGATCTGTGTATTAATGATGAAACTAAACACAAGTGACAAAAAGAAATATCCCCACGTGTCCGCACCTGCTGTCAGATCAACCGGAAACGCCAGTGCAACGATCACCATGCCAGGCACCGAGAAGAACAGCAGGCGGAAAATACCCTCACCCAGCCCTTGCATCATTTTCATATAAAGATAGTGATACGGCCGGATCATCTCAATCGCCACTTTTCCGTCCTTGATCTCAAGGGCGATCTCTCGGTCAATGTTATTAAAATAAAAAGCGCGCGCCATCCAGGCAACTGCGATATACGTGGTCATCTGCGTGATCGACAATCCTTGCACCGACTCTTTGCCGCCATAGATCGCGCTCCATAAAAAGTAATACGCCCCGATATTAATACTGTAAATCAAAATTCCGCTGTAATAATTCGTCCGGTATGCCAGCATCATGAGGAAGCGGATCCGGATCATCTCCATATACTTACCCATGACGGACCGCACCTTCTTCATAAATGTTGCGGATGATTTCTTCTGTCGTGATCTCTACAACCTTCATATCTATAATCTTCTTGGCTGCCGCCACTTTTCCGATCACTTCTGAAATCATGTTCTCGTTATTATCCACGCCAGCCAGCCAGATCGCTTCGTTTTCGCCTTGCTCCCATACAACGAGTGTGCCATCTGTCAGCTGCTGCAGCTCATGAAGATCAGCACCTTCACTGAAGGTAAACTGAATCTGCTTGCCTTCGCCCCAGTTTTCCCGCAGTTCTCTGAGCGCTCCGTCATAGATGATTTTACCTTCATCTAGCATGATGACCCTCTCGCACAATGCTTCAATGTCCGAAAGATCGTGCGTTGTCAGCAAGATGGTCGTGCCATATTTTTCATTGATCCGTTTTAAAAAATCGCGGATTTTCAGCTTCACCAGCACGTCGAGTCCAATCGTCGGCTCATCTAAAAAGAGCAGAGGCGGGTTATGAATCAGTGCTGCCGCCAGCTCACACCGCATCCGCTGTCCGAGTGAAAGCTTTCGCACTGGCTGATCGAGCAGATGCCGGATATCGAGCGTGTCGATAACATCCTTCATATGAGACTCGTAAAACTCGTCCGGCACGTTATACACTTTTTTCAGCAGCCGGAACGATTCCTGCACCGCGATATCCCACCATAGCTGTGAGCGCTGTCCGAACACAACGCCGATTGAACGGACAAACCTTTCCCTCTCTTTATGAGGATTCATGCCGTTGACACGGACAGTGCCGGACGTTGGCGTAAGGATTCCCGTCAGCATCTTGATCGTCGTTGATTTTCCGGCACCGTTCTCGCCGATATAACCGACCATCTCGCCTTTTTGAATCGAAAATCCAATATCGTTCACCGCTGTTTTCAGCGTATAGTTACGAGTGAACAAATCGCGGAACGCCCCTTTTAGTCCAGAGCGGCTAGAATGCGATTTAAATTCTTTGCGCAAATTTTGTACATCAATAATCGGTTCCACTTATGATCCCTCCATTAATTCCACACCATAGTTTATCCTATCCCGCATGATAAACTCAAACGCCAGGCTCCCTCTAAAAGCAGTTACTCTGTGATTCATGCTACAATGGGACGTGAAAAATGTTTAGAGGAGGACAAAAAACATGAACCGTGAGAAATCAGCAGTGCTTTATGATGAAGCGCTGAAACATATCGTCGGCGGCGTGAACAGCCCGTCCCGCTCCTATAAAGCAGTTGGCGGCGGCGCACCGACATTCATGAAACGCGCAAAAGGCGCTTATTTTTGGGATGAGGACGGCAACCAGTACATTGATTACCTTGCTGCGTACGGACCGATCATCACAGGTCACGCCCACCCTCATATCACCAAAGCGATTACAGAAGCGGCTGAAAACGGTCTGTTATATGGTACACCAACATCACTTGAAGTACAGTTTGCCAAAATGCTGAAAGACGCGATGCCTGCGATGGACAAGGTTCGATTCGTCAACTCTGGCACAGAAGCGGTCATGACTACAATCCGCGTCGCACGCGCCTATACAGGCCGTGACAAAATCATTAAATTTGCCGGATGCTACCATGGACATTCAGACCTTGTTCTTGTTGCGGCTGGTTCCGGCCCGTCAACACTAGGAACTCCCGACTCTGCCGGTGTGCCAAAGAGCATCGCGCAGGAGGTCATCACTGTACCGTTTAACAATATTGAGGCGTACCGCAATGCAATGGAAAAATGGGGCGACCAGATCGCGGCTGTTCTAGTCGAGCCGATCGTCGGCAACTTCGGCATTGTCGAGCCTGCAGAAGGATACTTGGAAGCCGTAAACGAGATCACCCATGCACACGGCGCGCTCGTGATTTATGATGAAGTGATCACCGCCTTCCGCTTTATGTACGGCGGAGCGCAGGATTACCTTGGTGTGAAGCCGGACATGACGGCGCTTGGCAAGATTATCGGCGGAGGCCTACCGATTGGTGCTTATGGCGGCCGAGCTGAAATCATGGAAAAAGTGGCCCCGCTCGGACCTGCGTACCAGGCTGGAACGATGGCTGGTAACCCTGCTTCTATCTCTGCCGGAATCGCGTGTTTGGAAGTGCTGCAGCAAGTTGGCGTTTACGAAGAGATGGACAGACTCGGCGCCATTCTTGAAGAAGGTCTTTTGGCGCAAGCAGAAAAACACAGCGTGACGGTAACGACTAACCGGCTAAAGGGCGCGCTTACGCTCTATTTTACAAACGAAAAAGTAGTCAACTACGAACAGGCTGAAAATACAGACGGTGAAATTTTCGGTCGCTATTTTATGGCAATGCTTGAAGAAGGCATCAACCTCGCACCATCTAAATATGAAGCGATGTTCTTAACGACTGAACATACAGAAGAAGACGTCATCAAAACGATAGAAGCCGCGGGACGGGCTTTCAGCAAGCTCTAAACCATCTAAAATAATGCTCTAATGAGAGTATGTTAGTTATAACATTTTCATTTATACTCTTGTCCTTTTGCTTGTCGTGTCTGGAAGAGCCCACCCACGGAAAGCGCGCGCCTGTAATGGAGATCAACAACTTCTCTGCTCTCTCAAAGAGTGACGTATAGACTAAATGGAAGACAGACTATTACAGTAAGCCGTTCTCTTTTGGAGTACCCGCAACTATAAAACATCTATAAAAGCAGTGCATTTCACATGAGAAATTGCACTGCTTTTTTTATTTGATGTAACAAGGTTTCTTCCCCTTCTTGGATACAAATAGCGCGTATAAAAAACCATATTGTGAACACTAACCGTAATTTAAATTATGGTATTTGCTAACTTGTATGTATTTCGGCAATGGTAATGTATTTTGGTGAAGAAGTTTTAGAGATAGTATTGCATTAAAAAAAGCGACAAGTTTAATTTCACTTGTCACTGGTTTTTAAACTTAAAGAGCCTGGTAGTTGGAGTGAAATTTGGTGATTTACACTATTAATCTAACTTGGGAAGGTATTTAGTTCTTCTATTTTTTAGGATTGTCTTTATGTTCAACATCTATGACAACATTTCCCCTCTTGTGTCCTTTCTCTACATATCTATGAGCTTCCACAATTTCATCAAAGGAATAATATCTGTCGATGACCACTTTTATTTTCCCCATTTCAACAAGCTCTTTAAGGAAGTTTAATGCTTCTGAAGTTTCAGGAGAATTTCGGCTCAATAATAATTTCTTGTTACTGGTCAACTTAGTCCATAGCATTTGAACACTTGGAAGCGGTTCTGTAACATTTATATAGGTACCGTTGTTCTTTAGCAATTTCATACAAGCTGAAAAGGAACTCTTGTTTACTGCTTCAAAGATGACATCATATGATTCGTCTGTATTAGAAAAATCCTCTACTGTATAATCAATTACTTTGTCAGCTCCAAGAGACTTTACTAGCTCTAAATTCGCGGTACTACATACCCCTGTTACATTTGCTCCGAGATATTTGGCAATCTGAACTGCATAACTGCCTACACTTCCTGAAGCACCATACACTAAAACCGATTGACCGCTCTTTATTCCTGCTTTCCTAAGAAAATATAATGCTGTTCGAGCTCCAATAGGAATGGCAGCAGCTTCTCCATAAGTTATATTGGAAGGTTTGATAGCTATTGGTCCATCTTCCTCCAAGCACTTATATTCGGCATAAGCACCAAATCCAGCCAAGGATGCAGCAAAAACTCGGTCCCCTCGCTTAAACTTTTTTACATTTTTTCCAACCAACTCTACTTCTCCGGCTAACTCCATTCCTAATATTTCTTTTTTGGGTCGTTTCAAACCAAGTGTTATACGTGCAGGCAGCAAAAAAGCAGGAGGAACTGTAAAACTCCGTGACCTAATATCTGCTACTGTTACGGTTGTGGCTTTTACTTTAACTAAGATTTCATTGTCTTTAGGAATAGGCTTTTCTATCTGTTTTAGTTCAAGAACATCGGGGGGACCGTACCTTGTGTACACAATGGCTCTCATTTATCCACCTCAAATTTGTCTTATTCCTCAATATAATACGAATATTAGGAATAAATTAGACCAATAGTCCGATAACTGTTTTATCACGATACTACACCGTTAGTTAAAGACGTTAGCATTCAAGAATCAAACATTTTCCTGAAACCGTTAAAAGAGCAGTGTGATTTCTTAGGAGAAACACTCTGCTTCTATACCTTTTTTTCTGTGAAAATAATTAAATCCATAGCTCTTTTGTATACGGATCTTTTTGAAAGGTAATCCTTAAAATATCCTAAAAAGCCAATAAGAAAGCTAAGCTAC
>NZ_JBHTCP010000036.1:0-13769 GCF_042665465.1 Fictibacillus iocasae
ACCGACTTACCGGTCCCTTTCTCATTTGCTTGTCGGGGCTGGACGAGCCATTCCTGCTTTTCGATTTGTCCAGCAGAAATGGCTAGCCCCTCGAGGTCAAATGAGTAAGTGCCCAATAAGTCAAAAAACGACTTACCGGTCCCTTCCTCATTTGCTTGTCGGGTCTGGACGAGCCATTTTTGCTTTTCGCTACACCCCTCTGGACAAGCGTGCACATGTAACGAAGAGCAACCACTTCTTAGAATTCTAAAAGCAACAATGTTTACGAAAACAGCTTAAAAAAACAAGAGGACCCGCATTCTATGACATGCGCGTCCTCTTGTTTATTTTTATCAGCATTAAAAAATTAAGCTAGTGTCTTTGTTGAGGAAATAGCGCCTAAATTTCTTCTTCGATAAACACTCAAGATTAGTCCTACAGACATCATGTCTATCAGTATGTGAGATCCCCCGAAACTCATAAATGGCATAGTCACTCCCATTAATGGTGATAAACCTAAATTTGTAAGGATACTTAAGATAAACTGAAAAGAAAAGGCAGCTGTAAAGCCTATCATTAATAACTTTCCATATGAATATTTAGCGGCTTTTGCTGTAGTCAGCATTCTTCCAATAAATAACGCAATGAGTATGATCGTGGTTGCTGCGGAAATCCAACCAACTGAGATGACAAGATAGGCGAAGACAAAATCTGTATGCACTTCAGATAATGTTCCTAAGTCCTGGGTAAAACCATTCCCGAAAAATCCTGTTGATGTCAACGTTTTTTGAAGCTCAATATTTTTCCATTCACTTAGGCTTAAGCCATTGGATCCCATTAAGATAGACAAGAATGGAAGAAGTGTAACGGTTATGGTAAATACGATAAGCTGTTTAAGCTTAGCGTTTGATGCAACCATAATAGCCAAGCAGACTACTATGCATAATACCGTGTTGGATAAGGAAGTGGTGGCTACCATAAAAACAGGTAAAGACATCATGACTAGTCCTTTTCCTAATTTAGAATTGTCCTCCCAATTCCATGATTGAAATATTCCAGCAAAAGCAACGACTAAAAGAAACGGAACAATTGCAGTAAAGTTTATGCTGGCGAACCCTAACATTAAATACGGAATCCCATCCACCCTAACACCAAATAACAGCGTCAATAATAATACTAGGACAGTTCCCATATAAATGTGTTTCGTATATTTAAGTATTTTCCTGTAATCCATAAAGAATAATCCGATCATAAGCGCCGTAGCAAGAAGATAATAAATTACGCTTTTCTCAAATATTTTTGCGTTTGCTATATGGTCAACAGCTGAGTTAGATTGTATAAAATACATCAAGAACAAACCAAAAAGCGAAATAGAGAGCACAGGAACTAATAATTTCAGGTCAAGCTTAGCTTTATGTGTTTCATTAAGCTTTCTTCCCACTACGTCAGCATCACCCATACGGGCTATTGTCTTTTCAATCGCTTCTTCCTCTGAAAGTCCGCTTTTCATAGCATCCTCTTTAAGAGTCTCGAGATGATCATATAACTCAAGTTTTATTTCTTCATGAACATCTTTGTTTTTTATGAGCATGCACACCTGATTCATATATGCTTGAAACTGTTTATTTATCGGCATATTATTTTCTCCCAGCTCAAAAATTCATCAACCGCAAATTTGAAGGTTAACCATTCCTCTCTTTTCTCTTGCATGTACTGTCTTCCTTTATCAGTAAGCTCATAATATTTTCTCTTTCTAACGCCATTACCTTCGCTCCAATAAGCCTCAATAATTCCGTTAGCCTCCAGAGAATGCAGAATGGGATATAAAGTTCCTTCCTTTAAACTAAAAATACCGTTCGATTTGTCCTCCATGACCTTAATGATTTCATAGCCGTACATTGGTTTGGAGTGGAGCAGACTCAAAATAAGAGTCGAAGTACTGCCTTTCAGCAGCTCTTTATTTACCTTCATTTACATTCCGCCTTTCATATACCTATGTTAGATATGTATCGTATATCTATGTATAATCTTATTTGCCTAAGAAAATAATGTCAACATTATTTTAAGGAATATTTTTGGAAAGCTTATTACATGCATCCATAAATAGCAGCACGTTTTTATGTGCCGCTCTATCCGCAATTTTTAACGTTGATCAGGAAGAGAAGGAGAGACGGTATAACCAGAGCAAGGATTGCCCATCCGAGGTGGAAATCAGCCACATTCGTACTAACAACATCAATCAGCTGAAGACAGACAACGTGCATGAACTACAGCACTATGGTATTTTAATTGAAGTGAGATTATTAACTTAAAGTGGGGACATGACAATGATTTTCGTTTTTGACGTGGGAAACACGAATATTGTTTTAGGTCTGTATGAAGGCGATGAGCTGAAGCATCATTGGAGAATTGCGACATCCCGTGAGAAGACGGAAGATGAGTACGGCATGCTTGTGCTTGATCTGTTCCGCCATGTGAACATTAATAAAGAAGATATAGAAGGCATCATTATTTCGTCTGTTGTGCCTCCGATCATGTTCTCGCTTGAGCGCATGTGCCAGAAGTATTTTGGCGTGAAGCCGCTTGTTGTCGGGCCTGGAATTAAGACAGGGCTTAACATCAAGTATGAGAATCCTCGTGAAGTGGGTGCTGACCGTATCGTGAACGCGATTGCTGCGATTCATGAATATGGCGGACCGCTCGTGATTGTGGATTTTGGGACAGCGACAACGTATTGCTACATTAACCAAGATAAGCAATATATGGGCGGAGCGATCGCGCCGGGTATCGGTATTTCGACAGAGGCGCTTTATAACAAAGCGGCGAAATTGCCTCGGATTGAGATTGCGAAGCCAGAGGGCGGCATTGTCGGTAAGAACACGGTGAATGCGATGCAGGCTGGGATCGTATACGGTTATGTCGGTCAGGTTGAGGGCATTGTAAGAAGGATGAAAGAACAGTCCGATACTGAGCCAAAAGTGATTGCGACGGGCGGACTTGCCGCACTGATTGCACAGGAATGCAAGCTGATTGATATTGTTGATCCGTTCCTTACACTGAAAGGCTTATTAATGATTTATTTAAAAAACAGGAATTAAAGGGGTAACATCATGAATGATTATTTAATAAAAGCGCTCGCGTTTGACGGGCAGATTCGCGCGTATGCGATTAGTACGACGGGTATGGTGAATGAGGCGCAATCTCGCCATAACACGTGGCCGACCGCTTCGGCTGCGCTAGGACGTGCGATGACAGCATCGACGATGATGGCAGCTATGCTTAAAGGTGATGATAATAAAATCACGGTCAAGATTGAAGGCGGCGGCCCGATCGGTGTGATTGTGGTGGACGCGAATACGCTCGGGGAAACGCGTGGTTATGTGACGAATCCGCAAACGCATTTTGAATTGAACAGTCAGGGTAAGCTTGACGTCGCCCGGGCGGTTGGAAGGAACGGCTTTTTATCTGTCGTAAAAGATATCGGGCTTCGTGAAAAGTTTACAGGGTCTGTCCCGCTAGTGTCGGGAGAACTCGGTGATGACTTCACGTATTACTTTGCCTCCTCTGAGCAGGTGCCTTCTTCGGTAGGTGTTGGTGTTCTTGTGAATCCGGACAACAGCATTAAAGCGGCAGGAGGATTTGTTGTTCAAGTGATGCCGAACGCGGCAGATACGGTAATTGACCTTTTAGAAGAACGCATCAAGGCAATTCCGCCAATTTCCAAGCTGATTGAAAAAGGAATGACCCCGGAAGAAGTTCTTTTTGAACTGCTTGGCGAGGAAAATGTAAAAATTTTAGAAAAGAGTCCGGTGAAATTTCAGTGTACGTGCTCTAAAGAACGTTTTGCGAGCGCTTTGATCAGTTTAGGATCTGAGGAATTGCAAGCGATTATTGACGAAGATGGCTCGGCGGAAGCAAGCTGCCATTTCTGCAGCACATCGTATGTATTTACTGATGAAGAACTTCGAGAGCTGCAAAAAGAATCTAAATAGTAAGCTGACTCAAGTAAAGGATGGCATCAGCCTTTGCTTGGGTCATTTTTTATTCCTCAGCATGAAAAGAGGGACTAAATCGTATGATAGAGAAGGCTTATTTTTCGGGTTTCTTAAAATTGACAGTTTTATTTTAATATTGATACAATTTATCCAATAAAAATACTCGGTTTTAGGAGTGGTGTAGAGATGGCAAGAGTAGCACAATCAATCACAGAGCTTATTGGTCAGACACCTGTAGTGAAGCTGAACAGAATCGTCGATGAAAACGCAGCGGACATTTATCTTAAACTGGAGTTCATGAATCCTGGCAGCAGTGTAAAGGACCGTATTGCCCTGGCGATGATCGAGGCGGGTGAAAAAAGCGGTGCACTTAAAGAGGGCGACACGATTATCGAGCCGACAAGCGGAAACACCGGTATCGGGTTGGCGATGGTCGCGTCTGCTAAAGGGTATAAAACGATTCTCGTGATGCCGGAGACGATGAGTTTGGAGCGCCGCAACCTGCTGCGCGCGTATGGCGCGGACCTCGTCCTCACCCCAGGACCTGAAGGGATGGGCGGAGCGATCCGCAAGGCAGAAGAGCTCGCGAAGGAACATGGATATTTCATGCCGCAGCAGTTCAAGAACGAAGCGAACCCTGAAATTCACCGCCATACAACAGGACAAGAAATTCTTACCCAGTTCCCTGACGGCCTGGACGCTTTTGTATCCGGAATCGGAACAGGAGGAACGATTACAGGAGCAGGACAGGTGCTGAAAGAGAAGTATCCGGATATCCTCATTGTAGCGGTTGAACCGGCGGATTCTCCGGTCCTTTCTGGAGGAAAGCCAGGACCTCACAAGATTCAGGGAATCGGCGCCGGATTTGTGCCTGAAATCCTGAACACAGACATTTATGATGAAGTCATGACCGTTCCAACAGAAAAAGCGTTCGAATACGCACGCCGCGCAGCAAGAGAAGAAGGCCTCCTCGGCGGAATCTCATCCGGAGCAGCCATATACGCTGCCATCGAAACAGCAAAGAAACTCGGCAAAGGCAAAAAAGTCCTCGCCATCATTCCAAGCAACGGCGAACGCTACCTAAGCACAGCCCTCTACCAGTTCGAAGAATAAAAGAAAAAAGCTCCTTAGCAAAGGGGCTTTTTCCTTTTCAAACACTTATTATCTTTAAGACTGCGTAAGGCAAAACTTTCAAATTTTATAAGCTTCTTAGAATTCATCATTGTAGTTGATTGGAGTGACAGGCGCCGACTCCAGCGGGACGAGTGGGACAGGTGAGACCTTCCAAAGGCGCATGCGGCGGATAGCTCACCGCCCGCCCCTCTGAATAAGCGTGCGCCTGTAACGGAAATCAACCGCGTCTTGAGTTCTTTCTAAAAACGATTTAAACAGTAATTCCCAAAATGAAAGAAGTGACCGCCGCACTTCGACTGCTGTACAATATAGGAAGAAGCTATGGATGTAGGAGTGTATGAAGTAATGAAGCAGACGGTAATGGTTTATGAAACGATCAAGATAGGCCGCGACGAGTGGTTCGGCCGTTTTGAAAGGATTTCCAGCCAGACGAAGCATCGCGTGCTACTAGAGAGCGGCCGTGCCGGAAACTATTCCATCATGGGGCTGAACCCCTTTGCCGTGTTAGAAGGTAAAGGGCAGTTATTGAAAATCACGCAAAACAAAGGGAAAACCTCTATAAAAGAAGGACCGCTGTTAGAGAGCATGAAGACGTGGTTCAGTGACTATGTAACCGATCCGGTTCCGGGCCTCCCAGAATTTACGGGCGGCGCGATCGGATACGTCAGCTATGATGTAGCACGGGAGATTGAAAAGCTGCCAACGATCGCGAAAGACGACCTGAACATGCCGGATTTGTTTTTTTACGTGTTCGACGATGTGTTCGTGTATGAGCATGATAGTGAAACGCTATGGATAATCATAAATGAACGCATCGGCAATGCCGATCTTGCCCAGCAGAGGCTAACATACTGGAACGAGAAATGGACAAGCAGCGAACCGCAAAAGACTTCCGCCCACTCATTTGAATCTAATACGGAATCGCGTCATGATGACTTGTCCGTTTCCATGACCGAGGAAACGTTCATTCAAGCGGTAGAGAAGATTCAAGAATACATCACTGCAGGCGATGTGTTTCAAGTGAATTTGTCTGTCAGACAGTCGAAGCCATTGCAGACAGAGCCGTTCAGCATTTATAAAGAGTTGCGCCGGATCAATCCATCACCGTATATGAGCTATTTGCAAGCACCCCAGTTTGAGATCGTAAGCGGATCGCCTGAGCTGCTTGTGAAAAAGAAGGGGAACGTGGCATCAACAAGGCCGATCGCCGGAACCCGCCCGCGCGGCAGAACGGAAGAAGAAGACCTCGATCTCGCACACACGCTAATAAATGATGAAAAAGAGCGGGCTGAGCATGTGATGCTTGTCGATCTTGAACGCAATGATCTTGGTAAAGTTTGCGCCTACGGGACAGTCGAAGTGGACGAGTTCATGGTGATCGAGCGGTATTCTCACGTCATGCACATCGTGTCCAATGTGCGGGGAGAGCTAAAAGACGGCGTCGATGCGTTCGACTGCCTGAGAGCGACATTCCCTGGCGGAACGATTACGGGTGCGCCAAAAGTGAGGACGATGGAGATCATTGAAGAACTCGAACCGGTTCGACGCGGACTTTACACCGGCTCGATCGGCTGGTTTGGCTTTAACGGAGACAGTGAAATGAATATCGTCATCAGGACGATAACAGCAAAGGAAGGCATCGCGCACGTACAGGCGGGAGCGGGTATCGTCATTGATTCTGTGCCCGCAGCAGAGTACAAGGAGTCGCTGAAAAAAGCGGAAGTGCTTTGGCGCGCGAAAGAGGAGAGCGAGAATAAAGCAGAGTTTCCAAGGAGGGAAATCACATGATTTTAATGATCGATAACTATGATTCATTTACGTATAATCTTGTGCAGTATTTAGGCGAGCTTGGCGAAGATCTCATCGTCAAACGAAACGATGAGATCACGATACAAGAAATAGAGCAGATGAACCCAGATTTTCTGATGATTTCCCCTGGACCTTGCTCTCCTGATGAAGCGGGCATCAGCATGGAGGCGATTCTTCATTTTGCAGGTAAGATTCCAATTTTCGGTGTGTGCCTCGGACAGCAGGCGATGGCGCAGGCGTTCGGCGGTGACGTCATCCGCGCGGAGAGACTGATGCACGGGAAAACGTCGATGGTGCATCATGACGGGAAAACGGTTTACAGCGGACTGAGCGAGCCATTTCAAGCGGCGCGCTATCATTCATTAATTGTGAAAAAAGAGACGCTGCCTGACTGCTTCGAGATTTCGTCATGGACGGCAGAAGGCGAGATCATGGGTATCCGTCATAAAGAGTTTGCGATCGAGGGCGTTCAGTTTCACCCGGAATCCATCTTGACGGATGAAGGGAAGCAGCTGCTGCGCAATTTTATCAGCGCCTATAAAGGAACAACATGTATATCAGTATAAACGGGGTGCTGGTCCGGAACGAGGAGGCCAGCATTTCGCCTTTTGATCACGGTTTTATGTACGGACTCGGCGCGTTTGAAACCTTCCGAACATACGATGGCCATCCTTTTTTGCTGAGCGATCACGTGGATCGCTTGAACGCGGCCATGGATCAGCTAAACATCAACAGACTCTTCACGTTAGAAGAAGTTCAAACGATGACAGCGGACTTACTAGTTAAAAATGGATGTAGCGACGCGTATATCCGGTTCAATGTATCGGCCGGTATAGGTGAGATTGGGCTCCAGACCACGGCGTATAAGGATCCGACGGTGATTGTGTACGGAAAGCCGCTCGGCAGCGCTCCGGCTGTAGAAAAAGAGCTCGTATTATTAAAAACGCGCAGAAATACACCGGAAGGCAGTGAGCGGATTAAGTCGCATCATTATTTGAACAGCATCCTTGGCAAGCGGGAACTGACCGATCCGCTTCATCAAGAGGGGCTTTTTCTTACGCAGGACGGCGATATAGCGGAAGGGTGCGTGTCGAACGTCTTCTGGATGAACGACGGTGTTTTGTTCACACCAGCGGTTTCGACTGGCATCTTAAACGGCATCACCCGTCAGTTCGTGCTCGCGCTCGCTGGCACACTCAACATTCAGACCACGTCTGGGTATTATAAAAAAGAAGACTTGCTGCAGGCGGACGAAATTTTTCTGACAAACTCGATTCAAGAAATCGTCCCTGTGACACGGTTTGCTCAGAAAGATTATCCAGGAAAAGACGGGAAAACGGCCAAGCTTTTGCAGAGCCGCTATGATACGTATAAATACAGCCTTTTGTCGATAAAAGAATGGAAGTAGAAAGGGTTGATACACAATATGAACGATACGCTGCTGTACAACTCGTGTGTGATACAAGCGGGTTCACATACATTGGATTTTTCTAAAAAGACGTACGTGATGGGCATTTTGAATGCAACGCCCGATTCTTTTTCAGACGGCGGAAAATTTAATCACATTGAAACGGCGGTCAAACATGCCAAGCAAATGATCGCCGACGGAGCGGATATCATTGATGTAGGGGGAGAATCCACGCGTCCTGGAGCGGAGAAGGTCGGACTGGATGAAGAGCTGAGCCGAGTGATTCCTCTAATCGAGGCGTTATCTAAAGAGATTCCTGTCCCGATTTCGATTGACACCTATAAAGCCGAAGTCGCACGGCAGGCAATTTTAGCCGGAGCGCACATCATCAATGACGTTTGGGGAGCGAAGGCCGATCCGTTGATGGCTGCAACAGCGGCCGAGCTCGATGTGCCGATCATCCTTATGCATAACCGCGACAACACCGATTACGAAGATTTCATGCAAGACATGATCGCCGACCTGAAGCATAGCATCGCCATTGCGGTAAAAGCGGGAGTGCGGCCGGAGAACATCATCTTGGATCCGGGCATCGGCTTCGTGAAGACGTATGAACAGAATTTAGAAACGATGAGAAGGCTCGACGAAATCGCAGCGATCGGTTATCCGGTCTTGCTCGGTACGTCAAGAAAGTCGATGATTGGCAAGGCGCTCGATCTTCCAGTGACTGAACGGATGGAAGGGACAGGCGCGACCGTATGCCTTGGAATTGAACGCGGCTGCTCCATCGTTCGCGTGCATGATGTGAAGGAAATCGCGCGCATGACCAAAATGATGGATGCGATGCTAGGCAGGGGGCGCAGCTAATGGATACGATTTATGTGAATGGCATGAAGTTCTACGGATATCACGGTGTGTTTGCAGAAGAAACGAAGCTCGGTCAGCGTTTTAATGTGGATGTGGCGGTCGGGCTTGATCTGAAAGAAGCGGGACGTACGGATAACCTTGAGCTGAGCGTGAACTATGCGGAGATATACAACAGTGTAAAAGAGATCGTGGAAGGACAACCCGTGAAGCTCGTGGAAACACTCGCTGAGACAATCGCCGCTTCCTTGCTCGCCCGTTTTCCACTTATAGAAGAAACAACGGTAAAAGTGATCAAGCCGGACCCGCCGATTCCAGGGCATTATGATTCAGTAGCAGTGGAAATTAAAAGGACGCGCCATGAATAAGGTGTACATCTCGGCCGGGTCAAACCTCGGCGATAGAGAAGGCTATTTGCTGAAGGCGCTTGAGCTGCTGCAGCGTGAGCCGGGCATTACCGTTCAACAGGTATCCCCCATTTATGAGACCGACCCGGTGGGCTATACCGATCAGCCTGCTTTTTTAAATTTAGCCCTTTTGCTCGAAACGGACATGAAACCAGATCAGATCTTGGCAAAAGCCCTGGACATAGAGCTGAAACTGGAAAGAAAACGCAAAGAAAAATGGGGACCTAGAACTTTAGATCTTGACATTTTATTGTATAATAGTGAAAGTATACAGACCGAACAGCTGCAAGTCCCTCATCCGAGAATCTTGGAGCGTTCATTTGTTCTCATCCCTCTCATAGATATTGCTCCAAATTTAGAGGTGCCTGGAACAGGAAAAACGGTTTCAGAAGCCCTATGCGAGCTGAAAGATAAAGAAGGTGTACGCATTTGGAAGAAGATCGAATGGGAAGACGCATCCGGGCTTACCGAAAGCTGAAAGGCCATACGCAAGAAGGTCTGGCGAAAAGCGCCGGAATTTCCGTATCTGTTTTAGGCGAAATTGAACGAGGCAGCCGCCAGCCAAAGCCTGAGCTGCTGTTGAAAATTGCAGACATATTGAACATTTCACAAGAAGAACTCACAAACACTACGGCAAAATAAATGCTTTATATAGAAAGAAGAGAATAGAGGTGAAAACATGCAAATCGGTGACATCGCGCTGAAAAACCCTGTTGTGCTAGCACCTATGGCTGGTGTGTGCAACCCGGCATTCCGCTTGATCGCCAAAGAATTCGGTGCAGGCCTCGTATGTGCAGAGATGGTCAGTGACAAGGGAATCCTTCACGAAAACGAACGATCATTGAAGATGCTTTATGTGGATGAACGCGAAAAGCCATTGAGCCTTCAGATTTTCGGCGGAGAACGTGAATCGCTTGTCGCAGCGGCAAAGTATGTGGATAAGCATACGAACGCTGACATCATCGACATCAACATGGGCTGCCCTGTCCCGAAAATCACAAAATGCGATGCGGGGGCCAAATGGCTGCTAGATCCAGATAAGATCTACGAGATGGTGGCCGCAACCGTTGATGCCGTACAAAAACCGGTCACGGTCAAAATGCGCATCGGGTGGGACGAGGACCATATCTATGCTGTCCGCAACGCCCAGGCTGTTGAGCGGGCTGGTGGGGCAGCGGTTGCCGTTCACGGACGCACGCGTGTTCAGATGTATGAAGGCTATGCTGACTGGGACATCATTAAAGAAGTCAAAGAGAACGTGTCCATTCCGGTCATCGGAAACGGCGATATCTCCACTCCGCAAGAGGCGAAGGAGAAGATCGACAAGTACGGCGTGGACGGTGTCATGATCGGGCGTGCTGCACTTGGAGATCCGTGGATGCTTTATCGTACCGTTCAATATCTCCAAAACGGCGAAATCCTTCCTGAACCAGATGCACGTGAAAAGATGGATATCTGCATGCTGCATATGGACCGCCTGATTGAGCTGAAGGGTGAGCATGTTGCTGTTCTCGAGATGAGAAAGCATGCGGCTTGGTATTTAAAAGGGCTGCCGAAAACAGGGACCGTCCGCACTGAAATCAACAAGATGACCACTCGCGATAGCATGAGCGCGTTGCTCTATGACTACGTCGACCAGATAGAAACGCAGCAAAAAATTAGTTAGACTAGCCAAACAGCCAGATAATCATCTGGCTTTTGTTACAGGTGAAGTGATCATCAGGATACCGCATCATTGAAAATAATGATGAAAAGGATGGATGGGCATGTCTGCACAACTCATGCTTACAAAAGAAGGCATCCAGATGTTAAAAAAGGAAATAGACGATCTAACACTTGATATGAACGGCGCCGAATCTGGCAGCCGATTGCTGTTAAGGCAGAGAATCCAGGAAATCAATGCGGTTATAGAAGAGGCCATAATCATGCCGGAGGACAGAGAGCCTGGACAATTGGTGGAGCTCGGGTCAAGGGTTACGCTTCAGGAACAGGAATTTATGGACTGCTTTTCCATGACCATCGTTCACCCGTTTGAAGCGAGCCATCTCCATAACCGTGTTTCCATCCTCTCTCCAGTGGGCAGAGCGATGCTCGGAAAACCGCTTAACGCGATGATACACGCTGAGCTTCCAGAAGAAGACAGCCTTACTTATAGAATAGTAGATATACAAAATTGCAGAAGGTAGGAGTGTTTTTCATGAGTCAGGAACTTGAATTAAATGATTTGCTAAGAGTGCGCAGAGAGAAACTGGCGACTCTCACAGAAAAGGGCATGGACCCGTTTGGCACGAAGTTCAGCCGCACCCATATGGCAGGCGATCTTTTGTCACAGTTTGGAGAAGTTGAAAAAGAAGAGCTAGACGGCCAGAACGTTTCGGTTACGATTGCAGGCCGAATCATGACAAAGCGCGGAAAAGGAAAAGCGGGCTTCGCGCACATTCAGGATCTTACAGGACAAGTGCAGATCTATGTCCGCACAGATGCTGTAGGTGAAGAAGCTTACGGACTATTCGACACGATTGATATCGGTGACTGGGTTGGTGTAACCGGTACGGTGTTCAAAACAAAAGTAGGCGAGCTCTCCGTTAAAGCAACATCGTTCGAACTGCTGACAAAGTCACTTCGCCCGCTTCCAGACAAGTTCCACGGCTTAAAGGATGTAGAACAGCGCTACCGTCAGCGCTATGTTGACCTGATCATGAACCCGGAAGTAAAAGAAACGTTCATCATGCGCAGCAAAATCATTCGTGCGATGCGCCGTTACCTTGATGACAACGGGTATTTGGAAGTAGAAACTCCGACCATGCATGCCATTGCCGGAGGAGCATCTGCCCGTCCATTCATCACGCATCATAACGCGCTCGATATGCAGCTATACATGCGTATCGCGATTGAGCTTCACTTAAAGCGCCTGATCGTCGGCGGCCTTGAGAAAGTGTATGAAATCGGACGCGTATTCCGTAATGAAGGGGTATCCACAAGACACAACCCTGAGTTCACGATGATCGAGCTGTACGAGGCGTACGCGGATTACCATGACATCATGAATCTGACAGAAAATCTTGTCGCTCATATCGCTCAGGAAGTGCTTGGTACAACTACGGTAAAATACGGTGAGTACGACGTCGACTTGAAGCCAGAGTGGCGCCGAGTACACATGGTAGATGCGATTAAAGAAGCATCTGGCGTTGACTTCTGGCCAGTTATGAGTGATGAAGATGCGCGCGCTCTCGCGAAAGAACACGGTGTACCTGTAAAAGACAACATGGCATATGGCCATGTGGTCAATGAATTCTTTGAACACTTTGTGGAAGAAAAGCTTATTCAGCCTACATTCGTGTACGGCCACCCATTGGAAATTTCGCCTTTGGCGAAGCAAAATCCTGAAGACGGACGCTTCACGGACCGTTTCGAGCTCTTTATCGTCGGTCGTGAGCACGCTAACGCCTTCTCTGAGCTAAACGACCCGATCGATCAGCGTGCGCGTTTTGAAGATCAGCTAAAAGAGCGTGAAGAAGGAAACGACGAAGCACACATGATGGATGACGACTTTATCGAAGCGCTAGAGTACGGCATGCCTCCAACAGGGGGTCTCGGAATCGGAATCGACCGTCTCGTCATGCTGCTGACAAACTCGCCATCGATCCGCGACGTCTTGCTGTTCCCGCAAATGAGACATTCAGATAAATAAGTTAGAATCCAGAAAACCGCCCTTGTGGCGGTTTTTTGCTATATAACAAAGCATTTGGATGGTTTTTTATGTACAAGTTTAAGGATTAAGGCTCGTTTTCTTCTATGTAATGTGTGTGCAGATTCCAGTGATAGCAAGGATAAATGAGAGATTGTGTATGATAAGATAAACTTATTGAAATTATTTCGAAAAACCTATTGCCTAAGTTTAAAATAGGTGGTATATTATTATTCGTCGCCGGGAAAACTTCTTACTTGTGACGGTCTGAAAGAAAACAAACGAAAATGTTTTTGAAAAAGATTGTTGACATGAAAGAGGCGGCGTGGTAAAGTAATAAAGTCGCCAAAACGAGCGGCAAACGAAATGATGAAACAAACAAGTTCTTTGAAAACTGAACAAAAGCATAGGTAAGGAATTAAATGAATTCCGTCAGTTTTAAACAAGCAAGAGACAGATTAAACACTTTATTGGAGAGTTTGATC
>NZ_JBHTCP010000037.1:0-17206 GCF_042665465.1 Fictibacillus iocasae
GCATGCGGAAAATAAAATAGCCGTAGATCGGATAAGAAATCTATCCTCTACGGCTATTTGTCACGCGCACCGAAGGGTGTGCTTTATTTTATATTTCGGGCTTACGATTGGAGTGTAAGGCGCCGACTCCTCGAAAATGAAAAACACATTTTCTTGCGTTTGATGTCTTGCTGCGTAGCTTTCCTTATCCTGCGTGTGTGAGTGAGAAGGATGAATGGTCCAGTAAGGCAAAGAGCGCCTTACTTGCCCCTTCACCTTCTGCTGGTCGGGACTGAACGAGCCCTTACTGCTTTTCGCTTACACCCTGCTGAAAGCCTGCGCCTGAAACGGAAATCAACTACATCATTGATTTCTTTAATAGCGTATTTACAAAAACAATCTAAAATAAAAACCCCCACTCTTTCGTGTATAGAAACCTCTCCGTAACAAATAATACTTGTAGGTAATGGAACATTCTGCATAAGAAGGGACCATTTACGTTGCATCTATTGTTATATCATACGAAAGAGAGGGCATTATTCATATGAAAGCAACCGGAATAGTCCGTCGTATCGACGATCTTGGACGCGTCGTTATACCAAAAGAAATCCGCAGAACCCTTCGCATCCGTGAAGGCGATCCATTAGAAATTTTTGTAGACCGAGACGGTGAGGTTATTCTTAAAAAATACTCTCCGATAAACGAATTAGGTGATTTCGCCAAAGAATATGCTGAAAGCTTGGCAGAAAGCTCTGGCCATACGGTACTGATTGCTGACCGCGACACTTACATAGCTGTTGCTGGAGGTTCAAAAAAGGATTACATGAACAAAAGTGTAGGAAAAGTCGTCGAGAGTGCCATGACAGACCGCAAATCCACCGTTGAAATGAACGGTGCTGACGCGGAGCTGATCGACGGTGTAAAAGAAAGCACAGCGCACGTTGTCGCACCGATCATTGCCGGCGGTGATCCGATCGGCGCGGTCGTAATGGTCGCTAAAGAAGGCAAAAAACTTTCCGAACTTGAGCAGAAGCTGTCCGAAACGGCGGCAGGCTTCCTTGCTCGCCAGATGGAGCAATAAACAAAAGGCTGATTCAGAGGACATGCATTTATGACCTTATGATCAGCCTTTTTCTTATTTGAAGGGTGATACAGCTTAAAGACCCGATTATTTTGAATAATGACCCATAAATTTCATTTTTGACCCGAAAAAACTAAAATTTGACCCGTAAATTTTCACTTAGACCCGTAAATGATCGCGGGGTGGCACGGGGATTTTTTATGTTATAATACGTTGAAAAAATGCCTTGTTCTTAGGAGAATTGACTGTGGAGAATGAAAATCGGTCGCTATGGCGCGGGGCGCTTTTGCTTACGGCAGCGGGTCTTATCGTCAAGATCCTCAGTGCCGTTTACCGCATACCGTACCAGAATATTGCCGGTGACCTCGGCTTTTATGTGTTTCAGCAGGCGTATCCCTTCTACGCGATTGCGGCTGCTATCGCTTTTACTGGGTATCCGATGGCCTTTTCCCGCATTGTCAGCGTACAAAAAGGGAGTGCGAACGAGCGGGATGTTATCGCAACATCCTTTTGGTCTGTCTGTTTTCTTGGGGCTGCCACGTTCGGAGTGCTTTATGGTTCGGCTCCGCTTCTCGCCCGCTGGATGGGAGATGAGCACCTTGCCTCACCGCTTAGAGCGATCAGTTTTTTGTTTTTGATTATACCGTTTACCGCGTTCTACCGTGGTTATTTTCAAGGGATGGGTGAAATGACGTCAACAGCCGTCACCCAGATCTTGGAACAGGTCGTGAGGGTGAGCGGGATTCTGATAGCTTCTTACCTTCTCGTCTCATCCGGAAGTACACCGTACGAGACAGGAACAGGCGCATTGGCGGGCTCTCTTGCGGGTGCTGCCATATCTGCCATTCTGCTGACACGGTACTTTCAGAAAGACCGCCGTCATCAGCTTATCCGTTCTTTTACGTATTCGTTTGTTACGTTAAAGGAGCTGCTGCGTGGCAGCATATATTTGTCGCTAAGCGCGATGGTCCTCGTCCTGATGCAAATGGTCGATGCCTTCAGCTTTGTGAACATGTTAACGGACAATGGCTGGAATGAACTGGCCGCACGGGAAATGAAGGGAATCTTCGACCGCGGACAGCCGCTGGTGCAGCTCGGCACCGTTTTAGCTGCTGGTCTTGCTCTCGCTCTCGTTCCAGAGGTATCGCGCTTACACGCCGCTGGTGAACGGGAGAATGTGAAGGGTCTAAGCCGCCTTTCGCTTAAAATAACAATGGCCGTCGGAGCGGCAGCAGCGTGTGGGATCGCCGTGATTATTGAGCCGCTGAATAGTATGCTGTTTGAAAACAGTGACGGCTCCCAAGAGCTTGCCGTGATGGCCGGTGCCACTTTATTTGGCTCAATCATCTTCACAGCCACCGGACTGATGCAAGGACTGGGTCTGTATCGATCGGCTGGATTCGCCGTGCTCGTTGGCGTTTTACTTAAAGCGGCGCTGAATGTTTGGCTTATTCCAGAGTGGGGCATGATGGGGGCAAGTGCGGCAACGGTTTTCGCGACAGCAGCCACCGCTGTTATTCAGCTTATTTTGCTGCAGCGAAAGACGGGCCTGTTTAGCAACGGATCGTGGATTTCTGATATGCTGAAGCTGGGTGTATCACTCTTAGTGATGATGATCGCAGCCGCATTGGTGAAAGATGGACTCCTTCTAATAGCAGACGAAGGAAACCGTCTGGCTGCCGCAGCGATTGCTGTTCTGGCATCATTAGCTGGCGCGTTCACATTCTTTGCGGTGATATACGGGACGAGATTTCTGCAAAAAGAAAATCTGGAGCCTGTGCTCGACGCTTTTCCGAAAATGAGAAAGGCCGAGGCGTTATGGAGAAAAGGAGACTGACATGGCAGGGAAAATATCAATTATTGGACTTGGAGCAGGGGACCTGGCTCAGCTGTCTCTTGGACTATATGAAAAAATTATGAATGCAGGAAGCCTGCTCGTGCGTACGGACGACCACCCCGCTGTTGATGAGCTTCGTGAAAGAGGAGTGGCCATCGAGTCATACGACCACGTTTACGAAAAGCACGATGCCTTTCAGCCGGTGTATGAAGAGATCGCGGCTGATCTGCGACGTCGTTCGGTTCTTGGTGATGTGCTGTACGCGGTGCCAGGCCATCCGTTAGTGGCTGAACAGACCGTTCAGCTGCTGATCCACAACTCGCCGGGCATCGAGGTGGAAGTCCTCGGAGGCAAAAGTTTTCTCGATGAAATGTATACAGCGCTTAAAATCGATCCCATTGAAGGATGCCAGATTCTTGATGGCACCGCCTTGGTAAAAGAAGCGATTCAAATTCGCAATCATGTGATCATCGTTCAAGTGTATGACGCATTCATCGCCTCGGACGTGAAAATTACGCTCATGGAAAAATACAGCGACGAGCAACCGGTGTTTGTTGTGACGGCTGCTGGAAGTGCGAGCGAAAGAATTACAAAAGTTCCGTTGTATGAACTCGATCAAAACGTGGAGCTGAACAACCTCACTGCTCTATATGTGCCGCCGGCAGCAGGTGAAGAGCAAATGTATCGCGATTTTGACTATTTACGCGGTGTGATCGCTGCTCTTCGCGGTCCTGGTGGATGCCCGTGGGATCAGAAGCAGACCCACCGTTCTCTAAAAAAGTATTTAATCGAGGAAGCATACGAGGTGCTCGAGGCCATCGATGAAGAAGACGATGACCATCTTGCTGAGGAGCTCGGTGACGTACTGCTGCAGGTGCTCCTTCATTCTCAAATCGGAGAAGAAGAAGGATACTTCTCAATTGATGATGTCATCGAGCATACTGCTTCAAAAATGATCCGCCGACACCCGCACGTCTTCGGGACAACAGACGTGAAGGATGCGGACGAGGTGCTGGCAAACTGGGAAGAGATTAAGAGACAGGAGAAAGGCAAAGAAACGAGAACCTCTCTCCTTGACGGCATCGCCAAAGGTCTGCCTTCGTTAATGAAAGCGTACGCCCTTCAGAAAAAAGCGGCGAAGGCCGGGTTTGACTGGCCGGACGAGCAGCCGGTCTGGGATAAGATTGCCGAAGAACTGCAAGAGTTTAAGGCAGCCAGCACCGATCAAGATCGCATGAAAGAGATGGGAGACATCCTGTTCGCGGTCGTGAACCTGTCTCGTTTTTATAACATTGAGCCGGAAGAAGCGCTGCAGTCTTCCAACAGCAAGTTTTTCAATCGTTTCCGATACATTGAAAGTGAGCTGGAGAAGGCCGGAAAGACACCGGAAGACTCTAATTTGCAGGAAATGGACGATTTATGGAACAAAGCGAAAGAAATTTATTAAGATTTAGAAGGAATCTCTAAAAAAATAGAGAATTATGTTCCGAGAATCCGTTGAAACCCTTAACTATCAACGGATTGACACGAATTACTTTGGTAGAAATTAAAGGAGGTTTTTTAAAATGAACAAAAATGAACTCGTAACAAATATCTCAGAGAAGTCAGGTCTAACGAAGAAAGACGTAGAAGCCGTAGTCAATGGAATGATCGACGAAATCACATCAGCACTTAAAGAAGGCGACAAAGTACAATTTGTCGGTTTCGGCACATTCGAAACTCGCGAGCGCGCTAGCCGCACAGGACGCAACCCGCAAACAGGAAAAGAAATTACGATTCCTGCTTCAACGGTTCCAGCTTTCAAAGCGGGCAACAAGCTGAAAGAAGCTGTTAAGTAATTATGCGTCTTGATAAGTTTCTGAAGGTTTCCCGCCTCATCAAGCGCAGGACCGTGGCGAAGGAAATCTCAGATCAGGGCCGTATCGCCATCAACGGCACGACAGCGAAAGCCTCCTCTGATGTAAAAGTCGGGGACGAGCTGGCAATCCGCTTCGGTCAAAAGATGGTAAAGGTTCGCATCAACGAACTGAAAGAAACGACCCGCAAGGAAGATGCCGAGGGCATGTATTCCGTCATCAGTGAAGAAAGTATCCAAACGGCTGAATAATAAGGAGGATGTTCCAATTGGAACATCCTTTTTTGGTATTTTTAAGAGATGTCATAGAAGCAGTTGATCTCACAACGTTGTTTATATGGCTTGTTCTAAACCCTTCTCTTGTCTCATATATAGTGGTATGGACAAGAGGAGGGAAGCGGATGAACCAATATTATAATGAATATGGATCTTCCGGGCAGAAGGACAATCTGCCTGGTCATGATGTGAAGATGATCGGCAGAAAGACGCTTGAGATTACCGGGGTTAAGCATGTGGAATCGTTTGATAACGAAGAGTTCCTTCTGGAGACGTCAATGGGGTTCTTGGCGATAAGAGGAAATAACCTAAAAATGAAAAATCTGAATGTGGAGTCCGGCATGGTGGCGATCGAGGGCAAGATTTTTGACCTTGTGTATCTCGATCAGCAGCAGGGCGGCGAAAAGAACAAAGGATTTTTCTCCAAGCTCTTTAAATGACGCTCACCGTACAGTTTCAGACAATTATCAGTATGGTCGCCATGGGCATCTGGATCGGGATGGCGATGGACACATACGGGCGCTTTCTGCATGAAAAAAAGAAATGGAACTGGTTTCACTTTATCAACGACTTTCTTTTCTGGGTGCTGCAGGCGCTCCTTGTCTTTTATGTACTCTTGAAGGTGAATCATGCCGAAGTCCGCTTTTATATATTCCTCGCTCTTTTGTGCGGCTTTTCTGCTTATAAAGCTTTGTTCGAAAAAACGTATAAACGGATATTAGAGCGGGTGATTATTATGGTTTCAGCCGTGCTGCGTTTTTTTCGCCGTCTGATCGTAATTTTCCTTATCAATCCCGTGAAATGGCTGTTATCTTTGCTCGTTGCACTGGTCACTTGGATCCTCACCATAACGTGGCGCATCATCTTTTCTTTGCTGAAAATACTTTTTCTCCCATTTAAATGGACAGGACTATTGATATGGCGTTTCATTCCGAAGCAAAAATGGTATACTTTTAAAGATAAACTGCTAAAGCAGGCAGGGTTTCTGCGTTCGGCATGGAATAAAGCTATATCATGGTTTAAAAAGTAACAGCACCCTTGAAAGGGGGGAAAAGATGATCCAGCGTCCGAAAAAAATCACGGAAATTCATTCGGGGTATGTTCAGGAGCAGGAGCTTCAGCAGAAAGTGCTGGCAAAACGGAAGCGCGGCCTCTACCGGCGTCTGACGGTGTTTTTGACGGTATTCTCTTTCCTCGCCTTTTTTGTTGTATCAACGATTGCCACCCAGCTTTCCACGATTGATGAGCAAAAACAGGAAGAAAAGCAGCTGCAGCAAGAATTAAAAGCAGTTCGGAAAGAAAAGGCACAACTGAAGGATGAAGTGAATAAACTAAATGATGTGGAATACATCGGGGAAATTTTGCGGAGAGACTTCTTTATGTCAAAGGACGGCGAGACAATCTTCAAGCTTCCAGAGTCGAAGTCGGATTGACACATGAATTTTGCCGATTGTATAATAAAAAGGATTGAAATTACTTAAGGAGGAGCATTTTTTGCATGTCAATTGAAGTAGGCAGCAAGCTGCAGGGGAAGGTTACAGGAATTACTCATTTTGGGGCGTTTGTTGAGCTGCCAGGGGGTACTACCGGACTTGTTCATATTAGTGAAGTAGCGGACAATTACGTTAAAGACATCAACGATCATTTAAAAGTTGGTGATCAAGTCGAAGTAAAAGTCATGAACATCGAAAAGGACGGCAAGATTGGCCTTTCGATTAAGAAGGCGAAAGAAAACGCAGCTCCGACGACCAGCAGCCACCGAGGCGGGGGAGGCGGAGGATTCCAGAAATCCCGCAGACCAAACAACCGCGGCGGCGGACATCAGCCAACAGCGTTGTCATTTGAGGACAAAGTAAGCAAGTTCCTTAAAGACAGCGAAGACCGCTTGTCCACGCTAAAGCGCCAGACAGAATCTAAACGCGGCGGACGCGGCGCGCGCCGAGGGTAAATTGCTGTACTAACAATGCAATGCTCATACCATATTGAAGCCCCAGCTATCGCAGCCGGGGCTTATTGTTTTGTTTCGCAACACTTTTTTGATAAACGGCTTTGTTGCATTTAGCGTTCTGAGAAGTGGTTGATCTCCGTTACAGGTGCACGCTTTCTGCGGGGTGAGCGGTGAGCCCTTTTGTCGCTACGCGCCTTTAAAAGGTCTCACCTGCCCACTTATCCCGCAGGATAAGTAAGGCGCCGCAGCAAGACATCAAACGCAAGAAAATGTGCTTTTCATTTTCGAGGAGTCGGCACCATTCACTGCGATCAACCTTTCAATGAAGCGTTCAAGGCTGAACGAGAGAAAATAGCTTATCGAAGTAGTTGCTATTCCAGTAGAACAACACTTTCAAACTACTTTAAAGCAAATTCCTTAAAAAGTACCATAAAGAAATAGACATCTATTATTTTCAGAATAGACTTTTTATTTATATTCTGTTGACACTTTTCGACGTATCTTGTAATATAACACTTGTGTCTTTTACATATGGCGGTGTAGCTCAGCTGGCTAGAGCGTACGGTTCATACCCGTGAGGTCGTGGGTTCGACTCCCTCCGCCGCTACCATATTTACTAGACAATGGCCCATTGGTCAAGCGGTTAAGACACCGCCCTTTCACGGCGGTAACACGGGTTCGAATCCCGTATGGGTCACCATTACATAAACATTTCAAGCATCTCCTTGCTGGGGGTGCTTTTTTATTTGTTTTCGTACGTTATTAAGCAAATTTTGAGGCCTATTTTATTAATGGAGATCCGGTTCTGGTTTTAAATTAGTTTTTAGACAAGTTTAATTGATCATCGAGTGAAGCTAAACGGGTCGCGCGGGCGAAGTATGCATGTATGCAGACATATTATGCAATTCCACGGGCGAGTTGCAGTCCAGTGCGGCTGACCCGATGTGAAGCGCGGGCAAATATTAGTCAACCTCGGGCAACATTCCGTTATTTTACATTTCATCGAGCGCCACTCCATAAACAAAAACCGCAACACAGCCATCCATACTCAGACAATCCAGCAAAACAAAAATTCAAACCTCAATCACTCAACAAATTCCTCTTCGAAATCCATAGATTACCGTCAGATTTAAACGATATTTGCTGTATGTGCTCTAATTTGGCGTGAATGATTAGTGCACAGGTGTTCATAATCAATATTATTGCGAGAATTCGTCGAGAAGTTTTAGGAATATGTTTTCTTGTTTTGACAAAATCTTCAAACTCACCCGCGTTATAATATGAAACACAATACAACGAAACGGGTGGTGTGGGGGATGTGGCAGAAGCTCGAACAAGAAGTGTTGGAACCCATTCAAAAACTGGCATGGGTGGAGAGGTCTCAGCAGGCGGCCTATGAAACGGGAAAAAAGTGGCTTGACCGGGTGAGCCGGATTTTTTTAAACTGGCGGGTCTTGCTGTTTGCCATCGGTTTTTTGCTCGGACGAGCCCTGATTTTATCTGAACTGGCACCATTCGCTTTACCGTTTGCGGCAGCGGTTTTTATCCTGAAAAAAGAAAGGACAGGCATAGCGGTTATCGCCTTGCTCGCCGGGACGCTGTCACATGTACCGGAGAATGCGCTTTTTATTACTGCGGGGCTTATCATCTATGCAGTTTTGCAGAAGGTTGGAGACAAGCTGATTAAAAACAGGCTGGCGATGCTGCCGATCCTCGTGTTCATCTCTAGCATCTCAGCAAGGATGATGCTTACCTCTCTGACAGGGACGATCGAGCGGAGCGATCTGATGACCGGCATGGTGGAGGCGGGACTGAGCCTTGTGTTGACGCTTATCTTCCTGCAAAGCATCCCGCTGCTCACGATGAAGCGAATTCCGCAGTCATTAAAGAATGAAGAAATCGTGTGCTTGATGATCATGCTCGCCTCGGTCATGACGGGAACGATTGGGTGGGTGATGTATGGATTATCGGTTGAACATGTCGTGTCACGGTACCTCGTGCTGTTGTTCGCGTTCACGGGCGGCGCGGCGATTGGATCGACGGTCGGGGTTGTCACAGGGCTTATTTTAAGTCTCGCGCAGGTGGCGAGCCTTTATCAGATGAGCTTGCTCGCCTTTTCCGGTTTGCTTGGTGGATTGCTGAAAGAAGGGAAGAAAATAGGCGTTTGTTTGGGGCTCTTGATCGCAACGGTCATGATCGGCCTATATGGAGAAGGTAAAGATGCCCTTTTTCCCGCAGTCCTCGAATCATTGGCTGCTGCCGTATTTTTTCTGCTGACGCCAAAAGCAGCGATAGCCAAACTGTCAAAGTTTATTCCCGGTTCAAGGGAATACTCGAGCGAGCAGCAGCAATATGTGAAAAAGGTACGCGATGTGACAGCAAACCGTGTTGAACAGTTTTCCTCTCTGTTTCAGGCGCTGTCTCATTCTTTCACGAGCGCAGGCTCGATTGAGCAAGAAGACGACGCGACGCGCGAAGTGGATCTGTTTTTAAGCAACATTACCGAGAAAACGTGCCAGACGTGCTTTAAAAAGGAACATTGCTGGGCGGCGAATTTTAACCGTACCTATGATTATATGAATTCGATCATGACGCAGCAGGAGATGTATGAAGAAATCCGCGACCGTAAGCTGAAGCGGGAGTGGGAGGCGCACTGCATCAAGCATAAAAAGGTGTCGGACCTTATCTTGCAGGAGCTGTCGCAATTCAAGGCGAGCCAGAAGCTGAAGCAGCAGGTGCAGGAAAGCCGGCGTCTTGTCGCCGACCAGCTGATGGGCGTCTCGCAGGTGATGGGGAATTTCGCCAAGGAAATTCAGCGCGAGCAGGAAAACCATCAAATTCAAGAAGAACAAATTAAAGAGACATTATACAACGCGGGCATTAATACGGCGCATATCGAGGTATACAGCTTAGAAGCATCAAACGTGGACATTGAGCTGAGCATCCCGTACTGCGGAGGCTCGGGAGTCGGCGAAAAAATTATCGCACCGCTGCTTTCTGATATTTTAGAAGAAACGATTCTTGTCGCGAAGGAGGAATGCGCGAAATTTCAAAATGGCTATTGCTATATCACGTTCCGTTCGGCAAAAGAATTTGTCGTCGAGACAGGGATCGCTTCAGCGGCGAAGGGCGGCGCTTGGCTTTCTGGAGACAGCCATTCCATGATTGAGCTTGGCGGCGGCAAGTTTGCGGTGGCGATCGCTGACGGCATGGGCAACGGCGAAAGGGCGTTTCAGGAGAGCAACGAGACATTGCAGCTGCTGCGAAAAATTCTGCAGTCTGGGATCGATGAAGAAGTGGCGATCAAGTCCGTCAATTCCATCCTTTCGCTGCGGACGACAGATGAAATGTTCTCGACGCTCGATTTGGCGATGGTCGATCTGCAGGATGCGTCCGTCAAATTCCTGAAGATCGGGTCGACACCAAGCTTCGTGAAGCGGGGCGATCACGTTCACATGATCAAAGCGAGTAACCTGCCGATGGGTATCATTGATGACTTTGATGTTGAGGTGGTAAGTGAACAGCTGAAGGCGGGCGACTTTTTAATTATGATGAGCGACGGCATATACGAGGGGCCGAAGCATATTGAAAACATCGACGCATGGCTAAAGCGCAAAATCCGGGAGATGGAAACGGAAGACCCGCAGGAAATCGCAGACCTATTAATGGAGGAGGTTGTCAGGACCGGTCATAATCAGATTGAGGATGACATGACGGTCGTTGTGATCCAGATCAACCGCAATACGCCGAAATGGTCGGTCATCCCGCATTATCCGAAAATCAGCGTGCAGCGAAAACAGGCGAATGGATGAGAAGAAGCGCATTTCCGCTTTTTCTCTTTTTTTTGCCTTCCTCCCAAGTATAGAAAAACGATTGTATGACGAGGCTGTTGATAAGAAATTCAGGTGATGAAAGGAGACTTGCAACATGCGGAAAAAAGGAACGCTCAGACAGATTTTGCTGATCACGGATGGATGCTCCAATCAGGGGGAAGATCCGGTCGCCATGGCGGCGCTCGCGAAAGAGCAGGGCATCACGGTGAATGTGATCGGCGTCATGAACGAGAATATGCCAGAGTATCATAAGCAAGGATTAAAGGAAGTGGAGGATATCGCGTTGTCTGGCGGCGGAATTAGCCAGCTTGTGTATACGCGGCAGCTTTCGCAGACGGTGCAGATGGTGACGAGAAAGGCGATGACGCAAACCATCCAAGGTGTCGTCAACGGCGAGCTTCAGCAAATACTCGGCGGGAAGAACACGCTCGATGACCTGCCCCCTGATAAGCGAGGGGAAGTGATGGAGGTAGTGGACGAGCTAGGCGAAACGATGGATTTGGAGGTGCTGCTGCTCATAGACGCTTCTGGCAGCATGGAAGACAAGATGGCGACCGTTCAAGAATCGCTGATCGATCTTTCCATCTCGCTGAATTCCAGAATAGGAGATAACCAGTTTGCGGTCTGTGTGTTCCCTGGAAAGAAAACAGACGCACAGATGCTCTTGGATTGGTCGAGCAGGCTCGAGTCGGTTACGAAGCTGCTGAGCCAGGTCGAACTGGGCGGCATTACACCGACAGGCCCAGCGATCAGAGAGGCTGTTTCCATCTTCCAGAGCAGGCGTTCAAAGAGAGGACTGCTTTCCCATGATGAACCAAGGGATGGATATTACAAAGAATCCGGTATGTAATCTTGTCAGAGGCGAAAGGGTATGCGGCAAATGGCATCAAAACGAGTATGTGATTCGAAGGCTGCTCGGACATGGGGCGACGGGTGCGGTCTATCTCGCTGAAAGCAAGGCCGGCCCAGCCGCACTCAAAATCGGCCATGACAGCATGTCCATCATATCGGAGGTGAATGTCCTTAAAGCTTTTTCCAGGGTCCAGGGTATCGTCCTCGGGCCCTCTTTAATCGATGTGGACGACTGGAACAGTACGAATAGCCGATTTCCTTTTTATGTGATGGAATATTTAAAAGGCGAGAATGTGTTCGAGTTTCTTGGCGGCCACGGACCGGAATGGCTCGGCATCATCATGCTGCAGCTGATCAACAATCTGCAAAAGCTCCACGAGGCAGGCTGGGTGTTCGGCGATTTAAAGCCGGATAACCTCCTTGTCACAGGCCCTCCCTATCAAATTAGGTGGATCGACGTGGGAGGCACCACGCAGCTCGGCCGGTCCGTAAAGGAATATACAGAATTCTTTGACCGTGGGTATTGGGGGCTTGGCTCACGCGTAGCTGAACCGTCATACGATCTGTTCGCGGCCGCGATGGTGATGATCAACACGGCGTACCCGGCACGTTTTCAAAAGAAAAGCGAGCCATCTAAACAGCTGCAGGAAGCGGTCAGGCGTTCGGTGAAGCTGCAGCCGTACGAGAAAATGCTCACAAAAGCGCTGCACCAAAAATATAAAACGGCAGAAGAGATGAAGCGTGACCTCCTAATCGCTCTTCAGCCCGCCGGCCGGCCTTCGATGGTGAAACCGTCACCGAAGAAAACGGCAGCGCCCAAACCGAAGCCGGTGCCTCCTCACAATAGCCGCAGTGTGCGGCGGAAGAAAAAAAGGAGCTGGGCAGTGGATACGCTGCTGTGGCTCACGTTCTTTTTTGTTCTTTATTTTTTTTATATGATCGGACAGACGATGTAAGAAAGAGCGGAGCAAAGCGGTTTCTGTTATGATGTGTGGAAAAGGCGTAAAGGAGCACACTACTTTTGCAGGAAGTCGAACGATTTATCGCTAAACATCACATGCTAAAAGCAGTAAAGACTGTTCTTGTCGGCGTATCTGGAGGACCAGACTCGCTCGCGCTGCTTCATTATTTGTTGAAGCAATCAGAATCCCGGGAGCTCAAAGTGATCGCAGCTTCATGTGATCACGGTCTCCGTGGGGAAGAGTCGGCGGAAGAATGCCGGTTTGTAGAACGCTTTTGCAGGGAAAAAGATATTATCTTTGCCGGAAAGACCCTAGACGTCATCGGGCATATGAAAAAGACGGGGCAATCTCTGCAGGCAGCGGCACGGGAGTTGCGTTATGAATTTTTCGCGGAAACGATGGAACGCTGCGGCGCCGAAGCCCTTGCGCTCGGCCATCATGGTGATGATCAAGTCGAGACCATCCTCATGAGAATGGTGAGAGGAAGCGAAGGTGAGAGCCTCTCAGGCATTCGTGCGGTCCGGACGTTTGGCGGAGGAAAAATTATTCGTCCGTTTCTTTGTGTAACAAAGGCCGAAATCGAGCACTATTGTGAGGTGAACGAACTTCATCCGGTGTTTGACCCGAGCAACGAGAGTGGAAAATACGCTAGAAACCGCTACAGGAAACAGGTGCTGCCGTTTTTAAAGCTGGAAAACCCGTCTGTGCATAAAAGATTTCAGTCGTTTAGTGAAACCATTGCGGAGGATGAAACGTATATGATGAAGCAGGCGGAATCTGCCGTTAAAGCGGTGCTTCTTTTTCAGTCTGACAGTGAATGCAGGCTGTCTGTTCCGTCGTTCTTGGAAATGCCTATTCCTTTACAAAAAAGAGGGATTACTCTAATATTGAACTATCTGTATAATCAAATCCCTTCATCTCTTTCCTCGCTACATAAAGAGACGTTTTTAGCATTGCTTAACAGTGAGCAGCCGTCAGGAATCCTTCATTTCCCATCAGGCTTAAGGGTAGTAAAATCCTATGATTCTTGCTCTTTGTCTTTCGCCAAAGAAGCGGAGCATTCAGACTTTTGCTATGAAATCCCCTTGTCAGGCACGCTGCTTCTAGAAGCGGGCGAGCTGTCAGCTGAAATGCTTGAAACAGACTCCATGGTAAGAGGAAAAGATGTGTTTGTATGCGCGGCTGGTGAGCTGAATCTGCCGCTTAAGGTCCGGAACCGCCGGCCTGGGGACAGGATGACACTGTCTGGCATGGCAGGTTCAAAAAAGCTGAAGGACATTTTCATCGACAGCAAAATCCCAAGAGCAATACGGGACATATGGCCCGTCGTGGAGGATGCAGATGGAAACATACTCTGGCTCCCAGGACTGAAGCACTCGGCTTACAGTGAAGCTCATACTGCCAAACATCCGAAGCAGTGGTTTGCCATACACTTTCGAAAATATTGCCAGGACGTCTAGGAGGCTTGTCAACATGCATAATGAAATGAAAGAGGTCTTAATTTCCGCGGAAGCGATCCAGGATAAGATCGAGGAACTAGGAGCTCAGCTTTCCGAGGAATATAAAGACCGTTTTCCGCTTGTAATCGGAGTACTAAAAGGGGCGCTGCCATTCATGGCCGACCTGATCAAGCGGATGGATATTCACTTGGAATACGATTTGATGGCGGTTTCCAGCTATGGAGCTTCCACTGTATCATCAGGTGAAGTCAAAATTATTAAAGATTTAGATACATCGCTTGAAGGACGCGACGTCATCATTGTCGAAGATATCATTGACAGCGGATTGACACTCAGCTACCTGGTTCAGCTTTTCCTTCACCGTAAAGCAAAATCAGTGAAGATCGTAACGCTGCTCGACAAACCAACAGGACGAAGGGTCGACATTAAGCCTGACCTTGCTGGATTTATCGTCCCAGATGCATTCGTAGTAGGATATGGCCTCGATTACATCGAACGCTATCGAAACCTTCCGTACATCGGAGTTTTAAAGCCGGAGATTTACGAGAATAAATAAAACAGGAAGCACTAATATTCCCAAATAGCATGCTTATTGTTTGTTGAGGAGGTAAGGGATGAATCGAATCTTCCGGAATACTATATTTTATTTGCTCATCTTCTTAGTCGTGGTGGGCGTAGTCAGTTTCTTTAACGGAACGAAAAATGAAGTGCAGCCGATCCGCTATGACCAGCTCGTCAAGTACATTGAAGACGGCAAAGTGGAAAGCATCCAGTACCAGCCTGAAGGCGGCGTTTACATCGTTCGCGGTAAGCTCGAAAACTATCCTAAGGATAAAATGTTCGAGACGAACGCTCCGCTGAACGATTTCAACGAGATCAAGGAACTGGCCCAATCGGCGAATGTGAAAGTTGATTTAAAGAAGCAAGAGCAGACGAGCGGATGGGTGACGTTCTTCACTTCCATCATTCCGTTTGTGATCATTTTCATTCTTTTCTTCTTCCTTCTTAACCAGGCTCAAGGCGGCGGAAGCCGTGTGATGAACTTCGGTAAAAGCAAGGCGAAGCTTTATAACGAAGAAAAGAAAAAGGTAACGTTCAAGGACGTTGCCGGAGCGGATGAAGAAAAGCAGGAGCTTGTGGAAGTGGTAGAATTCCTCAAAGATCCGCGCAAGTTCTCCACTCTTGGAGCCCGCATCCCGAAAGGTGTCCTGCTAGTAGGACCTCCAGGAACGGGTAAAACATTGCTCGCCCGTGCAGTAGCAGGGGAAGCCGGCGTACCGTTTTTCTCGATCTCAGGTTCTGACTTCGTCGAGATGTTTGTCGGTGTCGGTGCATCACGTGTACGTGACTTGTTTGAGAACGCGAAGAAAAACGCGCCTTGTATTATCTTTATCGATGAAATTGATGCGGTTGGACGCCAGCGTGGCGCGGGTCTAGGCGGTGGCCATGACGAGCGTGAACAGACGCTGAACCAGTTGCTTGTTGAAATGGACGGTTTCGGAGTGAACGAAGGCATCATCATCATCGCCGCAACGAACCGTGCCGATATTCTTGACCCGGCCCTTCTTCGTCCAGGACGTTTTGACCGCCAGATTCCGGTTAACCGCCCTGACGTAAAAGGCCGTGAAGAAGTGCTTAAAGTTCACGCCCGCAACAAGCCTCTAGCAGAGGAAGTGAACTTGAAAACAATCGCGATGCGCACACCTGGATTCTCAGGTGCTGATTTAGAGAACTTGTTGAATGAAGCGGCTCTAGTGGCAGCCCGTTCGAACAAGAAGAAAATCGAGCTCGATGACGTCGATGAGGCGATCGACCGCGTTATTGCCGGTCCTGCCAAGAAAAATCGTGTGATCTCGCAAAAAGAAAAGAACATCGTCGCTTATCATGAAGCGGGTCATACGGTTATCGGACTCGTGCTCGAAGGAGCGGATACGGTTCATAAAGTAACCGTCGTACCGCGCGGCCAAGCCGGCGGATACACGGTCATGCTTCCTAAGGAAGACCGTTACTTCATGACAAAGCCTGAGCTTCTCGACAAGATCGTCGGCCTTCTTGGTGGACGTGTTGCTGAGGAAATCGTGTTCAACGAAGTAAGTACCGGCGCACACAATGACTTCCAGCGTGTAACGGGAATAGCGCGCAGCATGGTGACCGAGTTTGGGATGAGCGACAGGCTCGGACCGATGCAGTTCGGCTCCAGCTCGCAAGGCCAGGTGTTCCTAGGCCGCGACTTCAACAACGAACAAAACTACAGTGACGCGATCGCGCACGAGATCGACATGGAAATTCAGCGCATCGTGAAGGAATCGTACGACCGCTGTAAGCAGATCCTGACAGACAACCGCGACAAGCTTGAGATCATCGCCCAGACCCTTCTTGAAGTGGAAACGCTGGACGAAGAGCAAATCAAGTCACTCGTGAATACAGGAAAACTTCCTGAATCCAAAACGATCTCATCGTCTTCAGACGATGTGAAAGTTACGATTCACAAAAAAGACGACAGCAACAAAGACGCATAAATAGGACCGCCCTTCACTTAGTGAAGGACCTGAAAACCGGTTGTTGATTTCAACAACCGGTTTTTACCTTTAAATAAAGGCTCTATTTGAAGAAATTGTTGCTTAAGAATGAATGGTATTTAAACACACAACGGTTTGTACGTCTTTTTTCATCTACATCAACTTAAAATGCCTCATAAAAAGGTTTCGTGCAGGGAGATTTCTTATTTAATGATTGCCTAGGCTAGGTCTCCATGAATATATAGGGCTGAGTATCCTGCTTTATTACCCAATTGAGAATAGCTTGCGGTTAAATACTATAGCTTTTGCAAACTTTACTATTTAGCTCAGCTTCGAATTCTTCATTGAAAAGTTGATCGTAGTGAAAGGTGCCGACTCCTCGAAAAAGAAAATCACTTTTTCTTGCGTTTGATGTCTTGCTGCGCAGCTTTCCTTATCCAGCGAGTGGGAGTGGGCAGGTGAGACCTTTTAAAGGCGCGTAGCGACAAAAGGGCTCACCTTGTCCAGCAGAAATGGCTAGCCCCTCGAGGTCAAATGAGCAAGTGCCCAATAAGTCACAAACCGACTTACCGGTCCCTTTCTCATTTGCTTGTCGGGGCTGGAC
>NZ_JBHTCP010000038.1:0-27069 GCF_042665465.1 Fictibacillus iocasae
ATTAAAAAACCTTCAAAACCAAGCAGCCTAATTAAAAAAAGCCGAAATTTCCCTTGTGAGGATTCTTTCGGCATTTTTAAACAAAGCAATTATGAAATTGATTCAGGTAAAAAAGGATTGATTTTTGGTCGTTTTTTGTTTATTTTTAAGAAGTCAGTTGTCGAGAAGTCTGACAACTATAACAAAAAAGAAAGCGTTTTCTATTTATTAACAAGGGGTGGGGAAATAGATGTCAATTCTATGGGGTATCGGCGGAATGCTAGTCATTCTTGCTATCGGCTTTTTGCTTTCTTCAAACAGGAAAGCGATCAACTGGCGCACTGTTTTAGGCGCGCTTGCCATTCAAGTATCATTTGCTTTAATCGTATTAAAATGGGAAACAGGTAAAAAAGCACTGCAGGCGGTTTCTGCAGGTGTTTCAAATGTTGTATCTTATGCTAATGAGGGGATATCATTTTTGTTCGGCAGCATGATACCTGAGGAAGGCAAAGGGTTTATCTTCGCATTCCAAGTGCTTACGGTCATTATTTTCTTCTCATCTCTCATTTCAGTATTGTACTATCTTGGCATTATGCAATGGATTGTCCGAATTCTCGGAGGAGCTCTCTCTAAATTCCTCGGCACAAGTAAAGCGGAGTCCATGAGTGCGACGGCTAATATTTTCTTGGGTCAGACGGAAGCACCGCTTGTTATTCGCCCATACATGAGCCGTTTGACAAAATCAGAGCTCTTTGCTGTTATGGTCGGCGGACTGGCATCTGTTGCCGGCTCTGTTCTTATCGGTTATTACTTGCTTGGTGTTCCTCTGAACTATTTGATCGCAGCAAGCTTCATGTGTGCTCCAGCAGGTCTTGTTATGGCTAAGCTGATCATGCCGGAGACAGAAGAGCCTGAAACAATGGGTGACATCAAGCTCGAGCGAGATGAAGACACGGTTAACGTGATTGATGCTGCTGCACGCGGTGCATCTGACGGGCTGCAGATTGCGCTGAACGTGGGTGCTATGCTTCTTGCCTTTATTGCTCTTATCGGTCTGATCAACGGTATCCTAGGAGGTATCGGCGGCTGGTTCGACGTGGAAATTACACTTCAAAGCATACTTGGCTACGTATTTGCTCCAATCGCATTCATTATCGGTGTACCGTGGGATGAAGCGGTTAAAGCAGGAACATTTATCGGTCAAAAATTTGTATTAAATGAATTTGTTGCCTACTCAGAATTTGCTCCGCAAATTCCTGAACTGAAAGACAAGACGGTTGCAATCGTTTCATTCGCACTTTGCGGATTTGCTAATCTTTCTTCAATCGCGATGCTTATCGGAGGTTTAGGTTCAATGGCACCAAACCGACGTCAAGATATCGCCAAACTCGGTATGAAAGCTGTTATCGCAGCCACACTGGCTAACCTTCTTAGCGGAGCAGTAGCTGGAATGTTCATCCTCTAAAATTAAAACAGTGCTGGGCGAACAAACGCCCGGCGCTGTGTTTTTTTATGGAAAAATAAAGAGAAGCTTATTTTGAAGGACGGGGATGAAGCAGAAGATGTCAGAACCGGCGCGTAAGTTTCAACAGCGCTTAGAAAGTCGCTCGCAAAAGTATTCAAAGTGGAATCGGTTAAAGACCATGTAATATCGATACAAAAAAAGATGCCCCGACAATTCGGGGCACCTTGTATGTTTTAAGCTTGCTGCGACTGTCTGATTATCCACGGCTTTATGCGGGTAAACAGAACGAGAAACAGTGCAGCTACAATTAATCCTTTTATTAAGTTAAACGGCGCAATGGCAATCGTTATCATCTCGATCATGGCATCACTCGACATTTGAGGCGCGTTCAGGAACCACGTGTATGCAGGCAGGATGATCACATAATTTAAGAATGACATCATGAACGTCATTAAGACTGTCCCGGCAACAAGGCCGATCGACAAGCCTTTGACCGATTGATATTTACGGAAAAAGTAAGATGCAGGAACGATGAACAATGAGCCTGCGATGAAGTTTGCGATCTCCCCAACAGGAACACCTGTCATGCTGCCTTGAATACCATAGTGCAGAAGGTTCTTGATCGCTTCTACTGCAATTCCCGCCAACGGTCCGAAAATGATGGCAGCGAGCAATGCAGGAACGTCGCTGAAGTCAATTTTTAAGAATGCCGGCAGTCCTGGAAATGGAAAATCGAGCATCATTAGTAAATAGGCGATGGAGCTCAGCATGGAGACTGCCACCATTTTTCTTGCTTTCCCTTGTTGCATTGAAATCTCTCCTTTGTGTGTTGCGCCATCTCGATTTCAAATGCAGCACAGCTTTCCTTTATACAAAAATAAAACCCTTGTACGCTATACAAGCGACAAGGGAGAGTGTGTAAAGGTCAGCAGGCATTGTGAAATAAGCCTATTAGCGATGTGCTAAAACGCGTACTTTAACAAATGCCCCGTCTTGAAAAAGGTTCAAAACGTGCACCGACATCTTCTCCCATCCAGACTATACTGTCGGCTCTGGAATTACACCAGATCAGCAGCACATTTTTTTTATAACAATGTTGCCGCTCACGGGCTGATGAAGAGGGAATCTTCAAATACCGCCGGTCGGGAATTTCACCCTGCCCCGAAGATGGATCGCTATTGAATTGTCTTACAAATCCCATTATACTTGAGAACATGAAAAATGTGAATGGAAATGCTTGTTTCTTTGAATAAGGACCTATCATTAGAGGAGGAAGCAGCAAATGCTGACTTTTGAAAATACATGGCCATATGAGAAAATGATGGATGACATCTATTTGCAGGAATGCCCATTTTGCCAAAAAACGAATGTGCTCACGTCTTTTTCGGAAGATTCGCTTGAACTGGCAAAGGAAGGGATCAAGCAGCTATTGATTATGCCATGCTGCCATGGCAAACTGACGATTTTAAGAGCAGATGACGATTATTTTTGGACAGATGAAAAGCTGAGAGAGAGCAGGTAAGGAGTTAAGGCATGAATTCATTTCATTTCACGAAGATGCACGGCCTTGGGAATAACTATATTTATGTCAATATGTTTGAAGAGGACCTTCCAGAAGAACAATTATCAGAAATTGCACGAAAAGTATCTGATTTATACACAGGCATCGGCTCAGACGGTATGATCTTGATCTGTCCTTCAGAAACAGCGCCTGTTAAGATGAGAGTATTCAATAATGACGGATCTGAGGCGAAAAACTGCGGAAACGGGCTGCGCTGCGTGGCGAAATATGTATACGAAAATAGGATTGTGAACGAACCGGTGTTTGATATCGAAACGCTTGGGGGCCATGTAAGGGCGGAAATCACTCGCGTGGATCAAGATATGGTCAAACAGGTGAAGGTAAACATGGGCCAACCCAGACTGCAACCGGTTGAGTTGCCGCTGATCGGATTTGAAAAAGAAGTCATCAACGAGCCTGTCTTGTTTGACGGAACAGAGCTTTTCATGACAGCTGTTTCAATGGGGAATCCGCACGCTGTATTCTTTGTGGATGATATTGAAAAGGCGCCGCTCACTACCCTTGGTCCTGTGATTGAAAAAGATCCGATGTTCCCAGAATGGGTGAACGCTGAATTTGTGGAGATCATCACAGAAGTGGAGATGCATTTTCGTGTATGGGAACGCGGTTCAGGCATCACGCAGGCGTGCGGAACAGGTGCATGTGCTGCAGCGGTGGCGGCAGTGCTAAATGGCCAAGCAAAGCGAGATACGGATATTACGGTACATCTTGCTGGAGGAGACTTAATCATCAACTGGTCTGATTCAGGTGACGTTTATATGACGGGACCTGCTGAGACGATCTGCACCGGCCAATTTTTTCTTTAACTTTAAACCCAAAAGAAACAGCCGCCCTCGGGCGGCTGTTCTTGATTAATATTCTTTAATGATGTTATAGAATGTGTCACGTTCAACGGGAATTTTGTTCGCTGTTTTGATTAAGTGAACGAGCTCTTTTCGAGTGATGCCTGATGATGTAAGTGCCCCTACCGCATGTGAAATGCGCTCTTCAATCAAGGTGCCGTGAATATCACTTGAACCGAAAGTGAGTGCCATCTGCGTCAGCTGCACACCGATGTTGATCCAATAGGCTTTCACATGATCGAAGTTATCAAGCATCAAGCGGCTGATCGCAATGGTGCGCATATCGTCAAAAGCAGAAGTGCGGCGCTGAATGCCCATGCTTTGTGAACGAGGCTGCATCGCAAGCGGGATAAAGACCATGAAACCGTTCGTGCGGTCTTGAAGCTGACGGAGCCTGTCCATGTGAATGAGACGCTCTTCCTTCGTTTCAATTGATCCGTATAGCATTGTCGCGTGAGTGCGCAATCCTAATCCGTGAGCGATCTCGTGTGCTTCTAGCCACTGATCTGTGGATGCTTTGTCAGGGCTCATCTTCAAGCGATAGCGCTCTGTCAAAATCTCTGCACCGCCGCCTGGCATTGTATCCAACCCGGCTTTGATCAGTTCTTCCAATACTTCTTTCATGGAAATGCCCGCAATGCGCGAGAAGAACTCGATTTCCGCTCCTGTGTAGGCTTTTACCGTGACTTGAGGATATTTCGCTTTAAGGGTACGGATAGTGTTTAAATAATAATCAAATGGAACCTCGTGGTTATGACCGCCTACAATATGGAACTCTCGGATGTTATCGTTCCAGCGTTTTTCTACGTATTCCAGCAATCTCGCGTCATCCATCGTATAAGCGCCTTCTTCACCTGGCTTGCGCTTGAAACCGCAGAAGCTGCAGGTCGCCTCACACACGTTTGTTGGATTGATGTATAAGTTTTCGATGAAATAAACTTTGTTGCCGTTCTTTCTCAGATTTACCTGGTTAGCCAGCTGAGCTACGCCGAGAAGATCGTCTGTTTCATATAAAAAGAGGCCGTCTTCAATCGTCAAACGTTCACCGTGGCGTACTTTCTCTGCGATTTCTTGCATGCGTGTATGTTCAGAAGTAATAATCGTCATCTTTTCCCCCGTTCTATTCGTCTAGCTGATATTCCCTATAATAACGAATACTTTTATGTGACGGATATGCTGTTCCTATTATAAGCCTTCTCTATAATTAGGACAAGAAAAGGGCCTGTTTTGTTACAGCTTTATATCGAGTATGACAAACAAAATAAATGTGTGGAAAATCCACTGACATACCATCCATTTTAAGGCATGATAAATATGTCAATTAGATGAAGTTGCAGGAAACAGGTTGTATGCAGTAAGGGAAAAATGGTAAAATATAGTGGTGTAATCAGCGAGAAACGGTCAAGGAGTGTACGGAGATGGGAAGCAAATCATTAATGTTATCATCCTGTTTAGAAGAGTTAGAGCGGCTTAGGACCAAGATGATGGAAGCAGCTAAAGAGCTGGGCATTAAGGATCCTTCCGTATTAAAATACAGCGAACAGATCGATGAAACTCATAATAAAATATTACGGCTAGAATACGCAGCACTTTATACGAAATAAGCCCCTTTTCTTGTGACGTCCCCTTCAACTTTGTATACTGTATATCGTATAGAAGCTTTATCTAGAAAGGGTGAACGATGACGATGATTATTGAGATTACGGCTGAAGCTGCCGGAAGAATAAAAGAAATGCTCGCTGCGGAGGACGATCCAAACCAGTTTCTCCGTGTTGCTGTAAAAGGCGGCGGATGCACAGGGTTATCGTATGGCATGGGATTTGACAGCAGCAAAGCTGATCAGGATATCGAAGAAGAGATTAACGGCATTACAGTTGTCGTAGATCATGAAAGTGCAAAGGTTCTAAAAGGAACCGTTATTGATTTTAAGCAAAACATGATGGGCGGCGGGTTCACGATCGACAACCCGAACGCCATCGCATCCTGCGGGTGCGGATCATCGTTCAAGACCGCGACGAACGAAGGAACGCCGGAAGAGTGCTGACAGAAACTGGTGAGAGTAAGCATACTCTCACCAGTTTTTGTCTTTTTCATATCCAAGTTCGATCAGCAAGTCACCCGCTGTTTGTTTGAAGAGGTGTTTAAGCTCTTCATCAAATTCATTTCTCCAGCTTCCTGCTGTTCCTTTTCGAAAGGTCCAGGATTCACTTGGGTTGTATTTAGACATCATACTGTTTACAGCAGCGATCTTTTCTCTATGGCGCCATAATCTTCCGGACAGGAAGTGAATCATCTTAAAGCATGCTTGATATCGTGATTCGGGTGAGGCGGTTAACTCTTCATACGTAATCGGGAGGACTGAAGGGGCGCATTTCCATAATGTGAAGATTTCTGAAGCATCTTTTATATTAGGATATGGACCTTCAGGCAGCTGGACGCCGGTAATGATTGCACGTAAGCGTTCTTTTATTGTTAATCGGCTGCTTTGTACATAGCGTGTTAGCGGATCGTTTTTCAGTTTTTCAGAGTCCATGAAATAAGCAAGCGAAACGGCTGTATCTCTAGGATCTCGAAAGATAAAGATCATTTTTATCTTTAAAAGGTTCAGCAAGTCAGTCCAGTGCTGGCTATAGAACACATGACCGACGATGTATTCGTTTGGTTGGAGTGCCATGAGCATTTCAGTATGGTGCTGGAGCTGCTGTTTGGTTCCTTCGAACAGATGCTTATAGTCTTCGCGGTAGAGTCCGGGGACTCCTGATAGCAGCTGGATGGCAAGGTTCGTTCCGCTTTTTGGCACAGAATTCAGCAGAAAGGGTGAAAGGGCAGGAAGCGGCCGGGTTCTCATGCCATCCGCCTGCTGTTTAAAATCAATGATTTAAATTGAATGGAGTACAGTAGTTCATTAACTCCCGGAATCTGCCTTCGTGCTGCAGGACGCAATTGCGGTGTCTTTTTAAGGCTGTCAATATACGCGATGTGGACTTTTGAGAACGGAAGGCTTTTCATGATTTTAACAAGATGTGAAAGGGATTGATCGTTAGGCAGTGAAGGGCCATAAATCATCGCATATGCTGTCTTCAGTGTGTGTACGTTGTTGCGAAGGACCATCATTTTATCGTTGCTGGCAATTCGTTCTATACGAGGATCGGTTATTTTCAGCTCATCAAGTCTCGCCCCTAGCATCCCTGTTTCATCCACAATAACAAGCCGGTAGTTGTAATACGATTGATTGAGCAGTCTCTCCAAAGCGTCAATCGTTGCATCAGAAGTATCTGGCGCTGGATAAAAGATGGTGGTTTCGATTGGAATGCCTCTTCTCATTCGCGCCTGCTGACGAGCCAGGTTAAATTGGTGTCTCCACCATCTGTGGCGTTGTTTGTTTTCATGCAGAGATTTTGAAATGCTCTCCGGTGCGTCAACTCGGTAATCCATCAGTTCCTGTGCTAAATATGTGATATCACACACCTCGGTCAGCCTGAGCCAGTATTCATAATCTTCTACTGGTTCAAAATGATAGCCTTCAATTTTGATTGCAGCTGATTTACGATACATGAAGGACACACCGATAAAGCAAATGTTCAGCAAATTTTCTCTCGTTTGATGCTGGAACTGCCGGAATCTTTTCAGGGCAGCTTCGTCTTGGGTAGGATGTCCGTTCGCTGAAATATGACGGAAACTGCTGTATACAAGTCCGATATGAGGCGGGCTCGCAGCAAGTTTGTTTCGTAAAGCCTCCAAGAAATTTGGATAATAAATGTTATCGCTCGAAACCCACGTTAAGTATTGGATGTCAGGGTATCCTATTAAATGCTGAAAGCCTGTGTTTAAAGCTTTAGAGACGCCTTCATTGTTTTTTTTATCCAGAACGATCACATCATTCTGGTCTTTTATGATTTCAAATATTGTTTTCCTTGTGAGGCTGTTTGCTCCATCTATAACGATCACAAGCCTGAACTGCTTATATGTCTGCTCAAGAATTGATAGTAAGGCGGCTTTTAATATATGAGGGACTTGATTATAAACGGGCATGACCACTCCAGTATCGGGCACGGGCAGCTCCTCCTGCTTCATAAATGCACTTTACTTTATATTATTTCAAATCATCAATACGGAAGCTTGTCCGTTCACATTTTCTGAATGTTGTGCACAAGAGAAGGTGAGAACAATATACTGGTTAACAGGTCATATTCCAGGGCTGGTGAACCTTTTTGAAAATTGTTATCCCCATTCAATCGCTTGAGGTAGGCGGAGGCTGCAAGTTTCTTGCAGATATCGCAAATGCTCTTCATATGAGGGGGCATGATGTGACCGTTGTGATTTCAGAATGGGCACCTATTAAATATGCTTTGCGATGCAAAGTCGTGCGCGTGAAGAAGCTCTCCGCTGAAACGATACCGTTCGGTGATGTGGTGCTGCCGAACTTTTATGTGACGTTTGATGCTGCCTATCAAGCATGGCCGAGCCAGTGTATTAGGCTTTGCCAAGGATTTGAGCCCTCATGGCTTGAAGATAAGACGGCAGCCTTGTCCACCTACCAAAATGATGTGCCAGTCATTTGCATTTCTCATTATTTAAACAGGCAGGTTAAAGCCGTTAATGGCAGGGACAATTTTGTCGTCAACTACGGTGTGGATCCTCAAATATTTAATCCGTATGGCCCGTCTACTAAGAAATTGAATTCTGGCATTCCTTCCATCATGTATATCGGCCGTGATCCGAGTCTCGGGTATGCGGTAAAAGGTTTTGAGGATTTTTACCGAAGCATGCAAATACTGCAGGAGGTGTATCAAAAACCTTTTTTGGTGAACTTGATCGTAGCTGAAGGAGACTTGTCCATGCCTGGAGTGTCGGTTCATAAATTCCCTTCAGCTGGTGAAAAAGAGATGGCTGATTTTTATCGCTCATCTGATCTTTTCGTTTTTTCCTCATGGGCTGAAGGCTTTGGTCTTCCGCCGCTCGAGGCCATGGCATGCGGGACGCCTGTCGTGACAACGAATTGTGGGGGAGTCATGGATTTTTGCCAGCAAAGACATAATGCAACGATTGTCCCGCCGCGAAACCCAGAAATGCTCGCATCAGCAGTTAAATCGCTTCTTGAAAATAAAAGGCAGCAAGCCTTGCAAAAAGTAAACGGTTTCGTGACGGCAAAAAATTTCACTATAGCAGCTTATCGAATGAAAATGATACAGACAATTGAGCATATTCATCGAACGGTCATTGCACTGAAGAGATAAGCAGGCAGTCTTTTTAGCTTTGTGGGTAAAAAAGGGCTGACACCGCCTTTCGTGTCAGCCATCGTTCACATATACCATCGTATAAAAAAAGGTGTCCCATTGACTAAATCGATGGGCACCTTAATTGCGTTTAAAAAGCAACAAGTGAAACGACTCCAAGGAGGTCTGCGGCTATTGCGCTTCCGATCCAGACGGCCTTCTTTTCTTGCTCCGGCTTTATGCCTTGGACAAAAAGTACACTGCCCGCAACGAAAAAGACGATAGCTGCCACTAAATTTGGTTCCATTTGAGATGTACCCCCTTTGTTAGAATATACGGTTCTTTATGTAATATAAAAAAATCCGGTGCGCCAACACCGGATACGTGTTTATCTAATTTGAGAACGGCACTTGTCCGCTTCGAGAACTATGATAACATATGGATTCATTGTTGGAAATGGAAATTTAAGGGTGGTTGTACCCTTCCAGCTGCAGAATTTTTTCTTTTAATTCTGGTACCGTTTTTGCCACCTCGTCTAAAAAATCTTCGTCCGTTATATGCAATCCGGCAAGAAGCTGCTTTATTTCTTCGATAAGATCAGCAGCGTGCATTTCTTCTTCAGTAAACTGTCTGTTCATGAGTGTACCATCCTTTAAAATAAGCTAGTGCTGTGCTGTGGCTGTGTTTTAGCATTCGGATCAATATAGGTTTTAGCGTTATTGACAGCCGTAGGGGCCTCTCCAAAGCCAGCTGCGATCAGTTTTACTTTTCCATCATACGTGCATATATCCCCCGCTGCATAAATGCCTTTAATGTTGGTTTCCATGCGAGAGTTAACGGCGATAGAGTTCTTTACGATTTCAAGCCCCCAGTTCTTAATTGGACCCAGGGAGGAAACGAAACCGTAATTCACTATGACCGCATCAACTTCTATTGTTTCTTCTTCTTCACCGTTCTGCAGCGTGACAGATGTAACGTTTTCTCCATTTCCGTTAATGTCTTTAATTTGATAAGGTGTTTTTACGGAAACGGATGAATTTTCTAGTTGTTCGACGCTATGTTCATGGGCACGGAACTTTTCCCGTCGGTGAGTCAATGTAACTTCCTGTGCAATCGGCTCAAGCATGAGGGACCAATCCAATGCAGAATCGCCACCTCCGCATACAAGCACTTTCTTTCCAGCAAATGATTGTAGGTCGTCAACAAAGTAATGAAGATTTTTCCCTTCATATAGAGAAGCATCGGCGTGTTCTAATCTCCTCGGCTGAAATGCACCGACACCAGCGGTAATGATGACAGCCTTTGAATAATGCACTTCTTTGTCTGTAGTGAGTTCAAAGAAATCGTCAGCAGTTTTCTCTACATTTTCTACAGATTGTTCAAGTACAACTGCTGGAGAAAATTGCAGGGCCTGTTCCTTTAAGTTGTTCACTAGATCCTGAGCGAGCACCTTCGGAAATCCAGCCACGTCATAAATATACTTTTCAGGATATAGGGCGGAGAGCTGTCCGCCAAGCTGAGGCATACTTTCAATAATTTTCACCTTCATTTGTCTCAGCCCGCCGTAAAAGGCGGCAAAAAGGCCGGATGGACCTCCCCCGATAATCGTAATATCATACAAATCTTTTGCCATGTTGAGTGCACCCCCAGTGATTTCTATACTATGTATACATTCTTGCCTCGCAAAACATTTCCTTTTTAATAAATGAATTACAAAAAGAAAACTTGGCTGACTTCAAGCGTTTAAGTCACCCTTAGTTGTCCAATACTTTATTCCTAAACGGTTTGACTCTGTCGGATTTCTCCTCTGTAAAAAAGTGATTCTTTCATAAAGTAAAAAGGGGAATGTTTCTTTTGGCCGCAACCCCATACTATCGAAAAAAAGGTTGAAAAAACAAGAAAAAAGGAATAAGATGAGTAAGGATTTATCTTGAAGTGTAACAAAAACTTCATAAAGCGCTCTTGCGCAATACTTCGTGAAAAATATCACATACAGTGTCGCCTTCATATAATTTCACTAATAAGGCTACACTAAAAAAAATAGAACGGGAAGTGAACACGTTGAATAAACCAAACATTTTAATTCTTGGCGGAGGCTACGGCGGTATCATGTCTGCTGTCCGTCTGCAAAAAGAGCTGGGTTCAGATGAAGCTAACGTAACCCTTGTCAACAAACATAACTATCATTACCAGACTACTTGGCTGCATGAGAACGCGGCTGGAACGCTTCACCACGACAAAACACGCATCATGATTGATGACATCATTGATATGAACAAAATTAATTTTGTTCAGGATACAGTTGTTGAGATCAAGAAAGACGAGAAGAGAGTCATTCTTGAAAACCAAGAACTAACTTATGACTATCTAGTTATCGCTCTTGGTGCTGACCCTGAAACGTTCGGCATTCAAGGCCTGAAAGAACATGCGTTCAGCATCCGCAGCATCAACTCTGTCCGTCAGATTCGTGAGCATATTGATTATTGCTTCGCGCGCTACAACAATGACGGAAAGCGTGACGAGCTGCTTACTATTATCGTCGGCGGCGCTGGATTCACAGGAATCGAGTTTGTCGGTGAGCTTGCAGACCGTGTTCCTGAACTTTGCCGTGAATATGATATTCCGCGTGAAAAAGTACGCATCGTTAACATTGAAGCAGCACCAACTGTACTGCCTGGATTCGACGAAGAGCTTGTTGAATATGCAATCAACAACCTTGAGCGCCGCGGTATCGAGTTCCTTGTGAACACACCGATTAAAGAGTGCAGTGAAGAAGGCGTTCTTCTTGCAACTGGCGAAGAGATCAAAGCATCGACTGTCGTTTGGACAGGAGGCGTACGTGGAAACCATTTGATCGAAAATGCTGGATTTGAAACGATGCGCGGACGTGTTAAAGTAGAAAAGGACCTTCGCATGCCAGGTTTTGATTATATTTTCGTAGCAGGTGACTGTGCGCTTATCATTGACGAAGAAGCGAACCGTCCATACCCGCCAACGGCTCAAATCGCGATTCAGCAAGCCTATACAATCGGACGCAACTTAAAAGCGCTGATCAACGGCAAAAACGAGCTTGAAACGTTCAAGCCAGAAATTAAAGGAACAGTGGCTTCACTTGGAAAAGGCGAAGCAATTGGAAAAGTCGGAAACAAGAAGTTGTTCGGTGCAACAGCATCAGCGATGAAAAAAGTGATCGACAACCGTTACCTTTACCTGCTTGGAGGCATTCCGATGGTGGTTAAAAAAGGAAAATTAAAGCTGTTTTAATTTATAATAAGAACAGGAGCTGATGCTTCTGTTCTTTCTTTTTTAGGCTGTTTTCGAGAGTCTACACCTCTCACTACAATCACTCTAGTCAAAGAAGGATTCTAAGGTGCCAAGTTAAAAACATAAAAATTGATATGGAGATTTTTGTTCATTTCAAGTTAGTAGTGATGATTGAAATATACAGTTTTTTTCGGATGATATGTTGATGGAGGCGGGTATGAGTAATCGGAATAAGCGGGGGAAAGTTTGGATTGCGGCGGCTGGGCTGGTGATTGATGAGGGGAAATGGCTTGTTGTTAAGAAGAAGTATGGGGGATTGAAAGGAAAGTGGTCCATTCCAGCTGGATTTGTTGAGGAGGGAGAGACGCTTGATGCTGCTGCTGTGCGTGAGGTTTTCGAAGAAACAGGCATTACGGCAGAGGCGGTATCGGTACTTGGGGTTAGGACAGGTGTGATCAACAGTGAAACGTCAGACAATATGGTTATCTTTCTCCTGAAAAGAACGGGCGGAAGCTTAAGGCATGCGGAGGATGAGATCGAGGAAGCCGCTTTTTTAACGGAAGAAGAGCTGAGGCTATCCCCTGATTCCTCTTTAATGATTTACTTTTTTCTGGATTCTTCGACAAGTCCTTTGCATGCTGAACTGGATCCTGGCAGCATTTTTGGCTACACCTCCTACAAACTTTTTGACACTCGTTGAAATCTTTAGAAAATGTAAGCAAACTGTAAAAAAAAGAAGCATTCTTTTAATGTTTGCGCTTACATAAGGTGGTTTTAAGGATATAAGGAGTTTTTCTTTAATGGAATTCCTTGATATATTATCTGAAAATTCAAATAAAGGAGTGTCGCTTAATGAAAAGCCAACAAGTTGCCAAAGCTGCACAGGAGAAATGCCCGTATTGCGAAGGGAAAGGTTACTTTCAGCTTCTGTTAGGCGGCTCAGAAACGTGCTGCGAATGCAGAGGAGACGGACATCATCAGAAGAACAGCTAATTTTTGATCGATATCCAGTCAAATATGGGAATTGACTTTCTTGCCCCCATTCAGTAAACTAACGATGAATTGGGGGTGTACATATGCAGATGCTTCTGCCGCAGCTCATCATTTCTATGCTGCTGTTTATTGTTTTATTGTTTGGAATCGGTTTCTTGCTGAATATGCTGCTAAGAAAAACATGGGTTATGGCCATTTCCTACCCTATTGTCGTCGTATTAATCGTAGATAAACTTAAGCTCTTTGAGAGCTACAAATATTTTACCGAACCAGGAACAACTTTCACGAACTTGGCCGGCCATTTAAGCTCCCTTCAACTAGCGGATATGGCCATTTTATTAAGCGGTTTATTTGGCGCCGTTCTAGCTGGAATCGCGATTAAAATGCTGAGAGTAAGAGGATATCAAATGTTCTAATACCACCTTCCATTCGAAGGTGTATTTTTTTTGAAAATCTGTAATGATTATCGGCGTAGTCAAAATGCTTATGAATCAAGTCTAACGTCAACGAAGGCTGACGGAATGGCTAGTCGGCGGATGTAAAAGAAGGCTAACATGGGGTATATTTCCTCTGCTCCCGGGGAAGGAATAGGGAGGAGAGGAGTGGAAGGATTGCAAAAGATTAAAGTGATATTGCGCAGGGGCGGCATGACGGTGCTGTTTCTAAGTGCGCTCTTTACTACGTTTACTTCTGTTTCAGGAGTGAATGCTGCAGATCTGACAAAATGGATTCATGAGGAACAGGAAAAGAAGGAAAATAGATTACTCAAAGAATTATCTTCATTCATTTCTTTGGGACAAAAAGAATCCAGAGCAGCGAATGCCCAGAATTTGGAGATTGTGGCAGATGCCTACGAACTGCAGGCAGTGAACGTTACGGCTACCGGTTACACGGCAGGAGCAGAGTCGACCGGCAAAAGCAAAAGCCATCCTGCTTATGGCATCACAAAATCAGGTGTTAAAGTAACACGTGATGTATACAGTACCATCGCTGCTGATACAACCGTGTTCCCGATCGGCACCGTGTTATTTATCCCAGATTATGGTTTTGGTGTGGTGGCTGATACAGGATCCGCAATAAAAGGAAAGCGTATTGACTTATACTATCACACGGTAGAAGAGGTATATGAGAAATGGGGTAAAAGGTCGCTGGATGTCTATGTGATTGAAAAAGGGAATGGAAGATTGGACGAAAAGAAGCTGAGATCCTTGAATGAAAATAAATCCATACAATCCTTCAGACAGCAGCTGCAATAGGAAGAGGCCGGACCACTAAGTCCGGCCTCTTACGGCGTTTCGCTCTGTTAAAGGATCTTGTTCATCATAGGATGGAAAGATATCGGGATGGAGAAGCGCTGCAAGCTTTACTAGTCCTTTAAACAGGCGAGGGGAAGGGCGGCAGAATAAGTTTTCATCCAGTACATGGATGTTACGTTGGACAAGGGCCTTCAATTCATTCCATCCTGGACGTTTATACAATAATTCAGGCTTCATTTTAGAGGTTTGGACCCCTACCCAAACCATGCAAATATGGTCAGGGTTTTTTAAACGAACCTCTTCCCAGTCAGATTGAAAGCTCTCCGTTTGTTTGTCTGCAAATGCATTCCTTCCTCCTGCAAGAACCGATAATTCCGTGAGCCAGTTCTTTTGTCCAGGTGTGAAAACAGGCTTTGGCCACCATTCAAAATATAAAGAAGGCCGATGGGAAACGTGAGAAGCGAAGGACTTATATTCGCCCATTAGCTTACGGGCACGAGCCGCTATCGTGTTCGCTTGATCAAGTTTCCCTGTGCGTGCCCCTAAATCAAGCAGGTCGTTTAAGATGTCCTCGAAAGTCTGCGGATTGTACACAACATGAGGAATACGGCGCTTGTTGAGTTCAGCAACATTTTTCTCCATGCCAGGAACGCTCAAACTGGCGAGAACGAGATCTGGCTGAAGGCTGGTGACTACATCCATGTCGATGGACAAATCCGGTCCGACGCGAGGCAGTGCGTTCACTGTCTCAGGAAAATCGGAGAAATCATCCACTCCTACAAGCTGTGGAATCAAGTCTAAATAGTGAAGAAGCTCTGTGTTGCTCGGGCAAAGCGATACGATTTTAATTCTGCATTCCTCCCTAAGAAAAGAAAACCGCTGAAAGAACGAGCGTCTGTACAATACCAAGAAGAGCTCCGAAGAACACCTCGCTCGGCCTGTGTCCTAGCATCTCCTTCAACTCTTTTGTCTTTTCACTGTCCTCCTGAAGCTGAGCGGTCTCTTTCACATGCTTTTTAAAATCTTCTACTAAATCATTCAATACCGTAGCCTGTTCTCCTGCATGCCAGCGGATTCCTTTAGCGTCATACATGACGATGATCGCGAACATAGCGGCTATAGCAAATAAGGCTGTATCAAGTCCTTCCTGAACGCCTACAGCGGTAGCAAGTGAAGTGACAGATGCAGAGTGGGAGCTTGGCATTCCGCCGGTTGTGAAGAACAGCTGCCATTTTACCTGCCTTGTATGAAAAAAAGCGATGGGAATCTTCAAGAACTGAGCAGAGAAGACACCGAGAAGGGCTGCGATTAAAGGGAAATTGCTTAATAGTCCAGTCATATTTGAGTGCTCCTGTTTTTCAGATTAGGGAATGGATGGTATACAGGCAGGTTACCCGATTTCTGTCTTTGGTAATCTTTGATATAGTGAAGAAAAGGAGGAGACATTATGGACGGTGCTGTTTATCCGGAAGAGTACTATGAATTTTTCGTCTCCTTCAATGAAGGTGATTATTATACCTGTCATGATTTGCTGGAGGAACTGTGGCTTACCGATAAGAGCAACCTGTTCTTAAAAGGCCTCCTGCAGATGAGCGTAGCGCTATATCATTACAGCTATGGAAATGTTAAAGGTGCCAGGCTGATGATGGATGCAGGGTATACCTATTTACAGCACTACACGCCTTATTGGTGGGGACTAAATGTGGATAACGTCTTATATTATATAATAAAATGCCGCTCTCTTATGCCTGAAGAGACCGATCGAATTCCATTTGAGCAAGTCTATCAGCTCCCCCGTCTTCCCGAAATATATTTATATATGGAATAGAAGGGACCGCTTTCGACATAAACTGGCTACACAAGGGTGATAAAAAGGAGGCTGCCATGATCTTTGATTGCAAGCTGCCGTTTACAGAAGAGAAAGACGAAGAAGTGCTGCTTATTGGCTTGTTCTCGGAGCCGACACTGACAGGTGAAGCAGCAGAGATCAATAGCAGGCTTGGCGGATACCTGACATATCTATTAAAAAGCGGAGAAATTTCCAGCAGTCCGAAAAAAATAAATAAACTGTACACACTGGGAAAGATGAAAACGAAAAAGCTGCTTATGATCGGATTGGGGAAAAAAGAAGATCTGACGTATGAGATATTGAGAAGTGCTTTCGGCAAAGCATTTCAAATGCTAAAAAATGAAAGGGCCATCTCCGCTTCAGTCATTCTTAAAACGTTCGAAAACAACCTGTTAAAGACAGAAAAAATTGCTCATGCATTAGCAGACGCTGCTATTTGTGCAAGCTACACGTTTAATGACTATAAGCAAAGACCAAACAGAGTGGATAAGAAGCTCGAAAAAGTCATCGTTTATGGGGACCGAGCGGCACAGAGCGGGCTTGAAACTGGCAGAGCGTTCGGACTCGGAATCGAGAAGGCGAGAAATCTGGTGAACACGCCAGCCAACTTGATGACCCCGTCTGATTTAGCAGAAGAAGCAGTCAACATCGCGCAATCGCATGGCATGGAATACGAAGTGCTCGAGCGTGGTGACATGGAGATGCTTGGAATGGGGGCAATTCTAGCAGTCAGTCAGGGTTCAAATGAATCCCCAAAAATGATCACAGTTAAATATAAGGGCCTAGCAGAATGGGAGAATGTATTATGCTTTGTCGGAAAAGGATTAACGTTTGATTCAGGAGGCTACTCGATTAAGCCGGCAGCAAGCATGCCTGACATGAAGAGTGACATGGGGGGCAGCGCCTCCGTGATCGGTGCGATGGAGGTGATCGGAAGGCTAAAACCAGCCATTAATGCGATGTTCGTCATTCCATCATGTGAAAATCTCATATCAGGCTCTGCTATGAAACCAGGAGATGTCATTACGTCACTCAGCGGAAAAACGATTGAAGTGCGCAACACGGATGCAGAAGGGCGCCTCATTCTGGCCGATGCCATCACCTATGCTAAGGAGCAAGGCGCGTCGTATATCGTGGATGTTGCCACCCTGACAGGCGGGGCACTGATTGCACTCGGTGACTGCACAACCGGAGCGCTCACAAACAACGATGAATGGTACGAGAGAATCCGTACAGCAGCATCCGAAGAAGGTGAACTGATTTGGCTGATGCCAAGTTTTCAGCCATATAAGGATATGCTGAAGACGAGTGATGTGGCGGATCTGAACAACTCAGCCGGCAAACTCGCCCATATGATTACAGGCGGACTGTTCGTTGGGGAGTTTGCAGGAGACACGCCATGGGTGCACTTAGACATTGCCGGTACGGCTTTCTCGGGTAAAAGCTCCGATCTTGGACCGAGGGGGGCTACAGGCGTCATGGTGCGTACTCTTTCACGAATGGCCGTAGCGTTTTCTAATAAAACGATATAAGGAAAGCTGCAGGCAACCTGTTAAAGGCTGCCGGCAGCTTTTTTTCACTTTAAGAAAGTATAACTTTTTAACAGTGAAGACTCCACGCAGTCAAAAAGTTTAGAAACAAAGTATAAAGGCAACTAAGGCTGACTTAAAGGCATGGCGTCCTACAAGTTTTCTTTACATTAATGCGCAAGGGCGCGGTCATACGATAATAATAGCGAGTGGTTGACAAGAACACATTGTCATGATAGTTTATTAGAGATTTATCGTGTTAATGATTTAGTGTATTAAAGCAAACAGGAGGAAACACCATGAATTCAGTCATCATTGCGATCGTTGTCATGCTCGGATTAAGCCTTATGCGCATACATGTAGTGCTAGCTCTAATCGTTGGGGCCGTAACAGGAGGGCTCTTCAGCGGACTTGGGCTGCAAAAAACAATAGAAGTGTTCAGCGAGGGCCTAGGTTCAAATGCTGTTGTCGCTTTAAGCTATGCCTTACTCGGAAGCTTTGCTGTGGCTCTATCAAGAACAGGCCTGCCTGATCTCATCGTAAAGAAAGCCATCGCATTAGTAAAAAAAGAGGGAGAGTCAGAAAGGAAAACAGGATCAAAGGTCATATTGCTGTTTATCATCCTGATGCTATCCTCTTTCTCGCAAAACGTCATCCCGATCCATATCGCCATCATTCCGATCTTTATTCCGCCATTGCTTCTCGTTCTTAATGCGTTAAGAATAGATAGAAGGCTGACAGCAACCGTCATCACGTTCGGATTAATCACGCCATATATGTGGTTTCCAGTTGGATTTGGAGGAATATTCCACGAGATCATTCAAACGAACATGAAGGCAAGCGGAATGGACATTTCTATGGACAGCATCCCTTCCGCGATGACCATTCCGTCGCTTGGCATGATTGCAGGTCTGTTAGTTGCTGTTTTTTTCACGTACCGCAAACCTAGAGTGTATGAAGACAAGGAAGTCACACTGACCAAGACAAGTGAAGGTTATACAATGCGTTCTATTGTGACTGCCGCGGCTGCCATTTTTGCCGTCATTATCGTCCAGATTCAAACGGACTCGATGATCTTTGGTGCTTTATCAGGAATTGTTATCCTCTATTTAAGCGGTCAGATGAAGATAAGTCAGTCTGATCAAATTCTGACGGAGGGCATGAAAATGATGTCATTCATCGGATTCGTCATGCTGTCGGCAGCAGGCTTTGCTGCTGTTATGAACGCCTCAGGAGACGTTGAATCACTCGTTAAGCAAAGTGCTAAGTTAATTGGAGATAACACAGCGGCAGGCGTACTCATGATGCTATTGATCGGACTGCTCGTGACAATGGGTATCGGTTCTTCGTTCTCCACCGTTCCGATCATTACAGCGATATTCGTCCCATTATGTGCGGCATTAGGCTTAAGCGAGATGGCTACGATCGCACTCATTGGTACTGCCGGAGCATTAGGAGATGCAGGATCGCCTGCATCGGACAGCACACTTGGACCCACTTCTGGTCTTAATGCCGACGGCCAGCACCATCACATTTGGGATACGTGTGTGCCAACATTTATTCACTACAATATCCCGCTCATCATCTTCGGTTTTATCGCAGCGATGGTGCTGTAATCCGCGTTATCTTTATATTTTTTTTGGGGTCCGGTACTTGTTTTCCCTGTTCTAGCACTGCTGCAGTCTGTGGAAGACAAGTACCAGACCCTTATATCAAAAAAAAGCCGCCGCCAAGGTCCGTTGACTGACCTTGACGGCGGCTTTTTCTTACAGGGCAACTAAGGCTGACGCGAAAGGCGTCAGGCAAATTTTATTACGCGGCCTTTTTGCTTGTAGCAGCCGGGCGGGATTTTGAAACGGCTTTGTGAATCCTTGGAGCAAGTATGGCCGTTAAGATTGTAAGGAAGGTATCCTTTGGCAGGAATGGGAGCATGCCTTTCCATGTGCCGAAATACGTTACGCCCTTAACGCCCATCCATGTTGACAGGGCAACATATAGATAGGATGTCCCGATTACATAGTTGACCAGTAATCCGGCAAATGCAGCAACCGTATACGTTAACATAGTAGGACGTTCTGACAGCTCGACTATTTTTCCTGCCGCGTAGGCTGCAAGGATAAAAGAAAGAATGAAACCGAATGTCGGACCGACAAGAACATCAAACCCACCTGAAAATTTAGCGAACACCGGTGCGCCAGCAAGGCCAACGAGGGCATACACAGTCATCGAAATAGCGCCGAGCCTGCTTCCAAGAAGAATCCCTCCTAATATACAGAAAAAGGTTTGGAGGGTAAGTGGAACTTTGCCGAATACAAGTGCCGGTATCCAGTTCGTAATATTGGCGCCAATAGCCATCAGTGCCACAAATAATGCGGCAAGTGTTAGATCAGCCGTTCTTAATTTCATACATATCCACCTCTGCAAAATTGTAATAGTAAGTATATGTTAATCGTATACGAGGGAAAACTTCATTGTCAACTTGATTTTTTTTTAGGTTAACTTTATTTGGCATGAAATAAACGAACAGTGCAGACAATAGGAAGAAGAAAAAAGGAGGTCATAACAAGATGGATAAACGTAAACATTCTAGAGATGCCGCTGCGAAAAATAACGCTACACCTACAGAAAGCATGACAAGTATGGAGAACAGTGACGCAGCATTTTCAGATGAATTAAAGGAAAGAGATACACAAAGTCCGCGTTCAAAGGGCAAATAATGGATTAATTTTTCTCAATAAAAAGGATGTCTCGGCACTAGGCGAGACATCCTTTTTATTGTCTAATCAAACGACAGCTCTTGCATATAACGGTTCATGTGTTGTTTTATTTCTTCAAACACTTCCTTTTTTTCAGGAAGCTCTGACAGTGGCCATATTACGTATTGGCTGTCAACATAAGTTGGAGTAAAGCGGGGAGAGTGAACCATTACTGTTTTTCTCTTGCCGTCCATTTTCTTTGAAACGGAGACGTGTATAATCCCCCCAAGATCCTTGTAATCCCCGCGCTGGCCGGAAAGAAAATTTCCGAGAGAATAAGCGACGAATGCCTTAGAGCCATCTTTGCGGGAAATCCATTTTACTGGCTGCAGCACGTGTGGATGATGGCCGATTATGACATCAGCACCCGCATCAGCTGCCAGTTTGGCAAGGGCTTCTTGTTCTGGATTTGGAAGCCGCTCGTATTCATTGCCAAAGTGTAAGCTGACCACAACCGCATCTGACAGCTTCTTTGCCTCGGACACTTCTCGTTTAACTAACTCGGGTTGAATTAAATTAACGAGATGATCTTTTCCTTCTGGAACGGGTATGCCATTTGTTCCATACGTGTAGCTTAAAAATGAAAAGGTGATGTTGTTTTTTCTGATGAGCCGCAAATCGGTTTTGTCTTCGGGAGAACGGAAAGCACCTGTATAGGCCATTCCGATTGTGTTCCAATGTTCAATAGCGCTCAAGATAACTTTTTCGCCCCGGTCTAACGTATGATTATTGGCTATCGTAACGAGATCGACTCCATTTTCTTTCAGTGCATCTCCCACTTCAGCGGGTGAATTGAACGATGGATAGCTCGATAACCCATGCTTTACTCCACCAATCATCGTTTCTTGATTGGCTATTGTAATGTCGCTCGACGTTAATTCATCTTTAACCTGTCTGAACATGGGGCTGAAATGGTATGTGCCGTCAGGATTTGCCGCTTTGTCATATACTCTGTCATGAATGAGGATATCGCCTACAGCGGATATAGTCGCAGTATATTCCTCATGCTTGGCAGGTTCTGGTGGTAAAGGCTTCTGTGGCGGATTGGTTTGTTCATGAAACGATGTATCTTTGACCGGCGGTTTATTTCCTGTTTGGTCGTGGTGCTGTTTTTGCTGCTGAACGAATATAAATAAACCAAAAAAGAAAACAAGAAATACCGCGGTTGCGATCAGTGTTTTATTCATGCGTTTTGCCCCCTATGCCTTTAATACTAGGCAATAAGACAGGAATTGCCAATCTTTTTAACACGTTAAGGAAGCATAACTTTTTAACAGAGTCGGAAATCGATGCAGTCGAAAGGTTTAGGAATAAAGGCTAAAGGCAGCTAAAGCTCGGTTAAGTGCATAGCGTTCGTCCATTTTTCTTTAAAATGTTCACAAAAGAGAACGAAAAAACTGTACTTGTTCTTTGCTGTCGTGTATCATTTAATAAAATCGTTCTTTTTTAAGAACGAAACTAAGGAGGCATACCTTTATGATTCGGAATGATGAGAAGGATCAATATATCAGTTTCACAGGGCGCCATTTCGTTAAGCTGTATTACAAAGGTGAAAATATGTGTGAACTATATATCGATCATGAATATAAAGGTTTGGCCCCTTTTCTTTATACAGTAAGAAAGCTGAGGCAGCTGGAAAGAAGTTGGCTCCTTGCTATGAAAAACGTTCAGCCTTATCATTTTAAAGAAATTAAACCATTTATTGATATATCTATTTGAGGCGGTGAGTAGAGGGTTTGTTAAATACAGCAACCAAAAAAGCCAGTCGGCAATGAGACTGGCTTATTTTTGTGCGTTCTTCCATCTATTAAATTCAAGAAACTCTTTAAATTGTTCTTTGCTGACACCAGAGCCCATGGCTTCTTTTACTAAATCTGCCCATTCGGCGTCCAGGTCTTTATCATTTACTTCCGTTCGGTCATTTAGGAAATTCTCAACAGGAACATCTAAAACAGCAGAAAGCTTTTCTAAGAGCTGAACAGATGGGTTTTGTTGAATGTTTCGCTCAAGTGAACTTAAGTAGGATTTCGCTATTCCAGCTTTTTCGGCTAATGCAGATAATGAGAGTCCTTTTTGTTTGCGGTATTTTTTTACAAATTCACCGATCATTTTTATCCCTCTTTTTTACTAGAAGCGTTTCATCAATTATACATTTGGCTTCTTTTTCTGTAAATAGAACAAAAGTGGGGATTAGATCGTCTGCTCCTCCAACAAGGAAGGCGGTGTCACGCAGGAAGTGTTTTGAATGAATTGGCGCACTTCTTCAATATTCAATCCAAGTTCTTTTGCTTCCATCACTAATTCTACCCATTCACCATCCAATTGATCTGCCAGTAAAGTTGTCATCAGTACCTCCTGAAATGTTTCCAGGTAATCCAGCCGTCATAGTTTGTGAACGTTAGACCTGTGATTTTGCGTCCATGTTTTTCAACATGTTTGCCTTTTTCTGAATGGATTTGAGTTGAGTGTGAGCCATCGTATGTACAGTTAATTAGTACCCTTTCAGTATAGGGCTTAATACCTTTTTAACGTGTCGGAATGTGCTGTCATATTCACGTTTTTTTTCGCTATTTTTCATGAAAATGTGACAATTTTTCAGACTGATTCCTGTATTGTTTACCAAAGGTTAACGTATAACACTAGATACTAATCCGGAAAACAACTTAATTCTTCCACACGGTCTCCTTTTTGATTACTATGAAGATAGAATCTTGATTGGGGGAAAAATGGTGCTGAATAAAGAGTATGCGCTTACATTAGATAGGCAGGATGAATTAAGAAGGTTCCGTGATGAGTTTTACCTTCCAAAAGGAAAATGGTATATGGACGGCAATTCGCTCGGGCTTTTATCGAAAAGGGCTGAGAGTACGCTGGTTAAGTCGCTTGAAGACTGGAAGCTTTATGGTATTGATGGCTGGATGAACGGGGCTTATCCATGGTTCCATTTAAGTGAGCAGGTAGGTGCGAAGCTCTCAGGAATTATTGGAGCGCGGCCAGAGGAAGTGGTCGCTGCGAGCTCGACCACCGTCAACCTTCATCAGCTGGTGTCTACCTTCTACAAACCATCAGGAGTGAAAACAAAAATTCTAGCTGATGAATTGACTTTCCCTTCCGACATTTATGCCCTGCAAAGTCAGCTTATGTTAAAAGGATATGATTATGAAAGCGAACTGATCCAGGTAAAAAGCGATGATGGATTGACGCTTTCAGAAGAGACAATCATCAGCCATATGACAGAGGAGGTCGCCTTGATCCTTCTCCCCTCTGTACTTTATAGAAGCGGACAGCTGCTTGATATGCAGCGCTTGACGAAAGAGGCGCATAGACGTGGAATCATCATCGGTTTTGACCTATGCCATTCAATTGGGGCTGTTCCTCATGAGTTAAGTGACTGGGGTGTGGATTTTGCGTTCTGGTGCAATTATAAATATTTGAACGGAGGTCCGGGAAGCACAGCAGGACTGTATGTCAACCAACGACATGCTGGAATAAGGCCGGGTCTCTCAGGCTGGTTCGGCTCAGAGAAGAGCAAGCAGTTTGATATGAAGCACACGTTCACACCATCGCCATCTGCTGGGGCTTATCAGATTGGTACGCCTCACGTATTCAGTACAGCCCCTCTTATCGGTTCGCTCGAGCTTTTTGAAGAAGCGGGCATAGATCGAGTTCGGTCTAAATCGCTTCAGCTTACGAGGTTCATGATGGATTTGATTCGCCAGGAATTGATGAATTTTGGCTTTACGATTGGCAACCCTTTTGAAGACGAGAGACGGGGCGGTCATGTGGCATTGCAGCATAAAGAAGCCGCAAGAGTTTGTAAAAGTTTAAAAGAGATGGGAGTCATACCGGACTTTCGCTCTCCGGATGTGATCAGGCTTGCCCCTGCCGCACTATACACCTCATTTACAGATGTTTACGAAACGATTGCTGTATTAAAAGGCATTATGCAAGAAAAGCATTATGAACAGTATGAAAACATACGCGAAGTCATCGCTTAAGGAGCTGCGGCCGAATGAAGATTTACGATATCTCCATGCCACTTTATAACGGTGTTCCTGGCTGGCCGGGAGACACGCCGTACACGTTTGGTTTGGCTTGGACGAAAGAAGAAACCGGTTCGGTGAATGTGGGAAAGCTGAGTTTAAGCACACATACAGGCACGCACGTTGATGCACCTTTTCATTTCAGAGACGAGGGAAAGAAGCTGAATGACCTTCCTCTTGAGCTCTATGCAGGCAAGTGCCAAGTGATGGATGTTTCTCACATGACGTCGATTACAGCGAATAGTATAAAGGAAAAGGTGCCAAAGGGGACGAAGAGGCTGCTGCTGAAAACGATGGCCTGGAGAGACAGATCTGTTTTCCCCGAAACCATCCCCCATATTGAAAGGGAAGCGGCAACTGTTTTGGCTTCACTTGGCGTGGAGCTGATCGGAGTGGATGTACCATCTGTCGACCCTCTTGACAGTAAAGACCTGCTAGCTCACCACAGTTTGCTGGCGCATAATATTCATATACTGGAGGGTCTCGTTCTTGATTCTATTGAAGAAGGGAACTACGAGCTAATCGCCCTTCCGCTTGCCCTGCAAGGCAGTGATGCAAGCCCGGTCCGTGCTGTCCTTCGCACGCTGTAGACAGCTGCTTGGCTTTCGTAGGCACATTTCATTATAATAGGGAGAATAATGAACTTTTTGCCTTGGAGGAAAGCATGTATAAATACGGATTACTGAATTATTTTGAAGCGCAATTTACCAAGGTGTCACATGAAATAATAAAGATGGGCCCCTGGATGAACGTTTATCTCACCTTTGAAGTTGAGCCGATCGAGAAGCTTCCATCTGATTTGCAAGAACCTAGTGGTCTCGCCGTGTATGATGGAGATGGCGAACGGAAGGAAATCATTGTACTGAATGAGGGTACAGATAGTGAATATAAGTTTACAGATCTTGAAAAAGAACAGCTTTCCCTTTACTTGGATGCTGTCATGACAAGGAAGTGATTAACGTGAAGATAATCAATATAGAGCCGACACCGAGCCCGAATTCGATGAAAATTAACTTTGATGAAAGCCTGCCGGAAGGTGTGCGTCATAACTATACGAAAACGACTTTAGAAGGAGCGCCACCGGAAATTATTGAAATGTTTAATAGCGGAGGAATTACGAATATCTACCATGTTCAAAACTTTTTTGCGGTCGAACGGCATCCGAAGGCAGATTGGGAGGAAGTGCTAAGCGCGATCCGAAAAGCGTATGGACAAGCAGATGAAGGCTTATCCTTGACGCAAGCTTCAGATGGAGAGGATGATGAGGAGATTACTGTACTCGTCCAGCGGTTTCGTGGGCTTCCTATGCAGATAAAACTCAGGACTGCATCTGAAGAAAAGAGAGTAGGTTTGCCTGATCGTTTCACAGAGGCTGCACTTGAAGCGCAGAAAGTGTCAAGCAATCTTGTCATGGAAAGAGAATGGGTGGATGAAGGGGTGCGTTACGGAAGCCTGGATCAGGTCGGTCAGGAAGTGGCTGAAGAGTTGTCAGCGGCCTATCCGCAGGAGCGCCTCCATTTTCTCGTTAAGAACGCCCACTCCTTTAATGAAACCCAATTTGTTTCAGAGCATAATGTATCTCGAGATGAGGTCGCAGAAAAGCTTCTTGAAGACAGCTGGGAGACCCGCTATGCGGCGTTAGAGCGAATGAACCCGACTGTGGATGATTTAATGGTGCTCAAACGAGCGTTGAAAGATGAGAAAGCATCCATACGTAGGCTGGCGGTCGTTTATTTAGGTATGATAGAGGATGAAGCCGTCTTGCCGCTGCTTTATATGGGGTTAAAAGATAAAAGTGCATCAGTCAGAAGAACGGCTGGTGACGCGCTTTCTGATATTGGGAATGCCAAAGCGATACCGGCAATGTGTGAGGCGCTAGAAGATAAAAATAAACTCGTCAGATGGCGGGCAGCGCGTTTTCTTTTTGACCTTGGTGATGAACGAGCTCTGCCTGCATTAAAAGCAGCAGAGCATGATCCAGAATTTGAAGTGAGGCTACAGGTAAAGATTGCCCTTGAACGGATACAGCGCGGGGAGGAAGCCGCGGGTACTGTGTGGCAGCAAATGACAGAGCATCGCAGAAACCACTAAATAGACAGCAGCAAAGCCGAACCATACGGTTGCTTTGCTGCTGCTTTTTTTTACTTTAGAAAAATATAACTTTTTTAACAGAGGAGGAATTCGACGCAGAGTCAAAAAGTTTAGGAATAAAGTTATCATGAACGAAGCAACTCCTGTACGTAACAGCGTAGGTTAATTTGGTTAGACTGTTTGTACTCAAACAAAACCAAATCA
>NZ_JBHTCP010000039.1:0-27901 GCF_042665465.1 Fictibacillus iocasae
CTTTTACGTTGTTTACCCATACGCATACCGAGACTCCTGAAAAAGATACGAACATTTTAACGAACAACTATCCACAGGTCTAGTTTTTTATAATTTCCTAAACAAATGAAAAAATCGTCGCACTTTCAGGTTCCGATTGAATCATCGTGCCATTCCAATTTTCAAAATCAAGCTGCAGCACATCACTGTACCACTTTTTCACTTCTTCTAGGTTTTTTGTTCTCCAGAATACGCCGCCGAAACCTTTAATCATTTAGTTTCTCTCCTGTCGTCTATCAATTTTTCGAGTCCATGCTACTACCTATTCGAGATATAACGATTCGTCCCTTTTTGTCCACCGAGAACTTTAATAATTATATAAAAAAGAGCACCAACTTGGCTGCTCTTCTTCATCCCATTACATGATTGTTTTCATCATTCTTTTGGCCAAGCTGTCTGGCACATAAATATAATCATCAAGGTCATCGGTATGCTGTTCATCCATACTCCAAACGTTTCCGTTCCACAAATTCACTTTAAATACATGGTAACCAGGAAGCAGCTCCTGAATGTCCTGAAGGGTATTTACTGCATTGTTGTGAAATTCAATCGCGATAACTGGATTCGACCGTCTTATCGTTTCTTGTGCTCCAAGCAAAACGTGATATTCATTTCCTTGTGTATCAATTTTGATCATACTGACATTGTCTTTCATATGCTCGTCAAGCACATCATCGAGACACGTTACTTCCACAGTAATTTTGCTAAAATGTGTTCCGATGCCATCGTAGTAGGTCATAGCTGACATGCCGCGGTTATAGCTGTTTTCGTCTTGCATGTAAAAGGCAGTTGTGCCGATTGTGTTTCCAACAGCCAAAGGATAAGCCTTGATATTAGCAAACTTGTTAAGTTCAATATTTGTTGTTAGCTGCTTGTAAATGGACGGATGAGGTTCAAAGCTTAGACATGTCACGTTTGGAAACAAGCTCGCTAGATGAAGAGAATGATAGCCTATATTAGCTCCTATATCACAAACAATGCTATCATCTCTAATAAATTTTCTCAGCTGTGTCACAAGATACGGTTCCCAGTGCCCTTCTTTGATAATGGTTTCTTCAATAAATCCCGGTGTCTGCAGCTTCATTTTAAAAGGGTCGCCCACTTCATTTAATACAATTACATCTTGAACCAATTCAGTTTGTTCTATGTTAATATGAAGCAGTTGTTCTAGCATTTTCTTATTTTGCAGGTAGTTCGTATCATCTGGCACGTACTTGCCTGCTTCTTGATTATGAAAATAAGACAATTCATAGTTTCCGAGCTGATAATAACAAACACAAAGCTGAATGTGAGGCAGCCATGTCCAGCACGCTTCATAATAGAGCATTCCTGGTGTTTCAGGTTTAGTAAGATCCGTGGCTAATTTGTACCAAAATATTGCTTGCTGATATTCTTGCTTCTTTATATAGTGAAATCCAAGGCGGCAGCAGATTTCTGCACGCGGAGTGTCATATTGAAACGATTGATAACAACACTGTCTCTCCTGCTCCTCGTTTGATTGCTTAAAATGCAAGTCAGCCGCTTCATTACAGACGGCAATCTTCTCCTCATGTGATGCATGGTCGGCTTCTAAGATCATCTCGTAAAATGCGAGTGCTTCGCTATACCTTTCCTTTTCTTTAAAGTGGCTAGCTATTTCGTACATTTCCATAAATGATGGAACGTCTTGATTGACGTCTTTGCTTTTGTATTCATTTATTACCTGTTCGTACAGGCTAATATAAGCATTTGTCATGTGCTTAACGGTAAAATGATCGGTTACGTATTGTCTTAACAAAGCGGGAGGAGCAAATGGCTGGTCTAGCCTTTGAATCATTTCTTCCGTATACGTGCAAATACAGTCTGGAAATGACTTCAACACTTCGCTTACGGCACCATTATTCAGTGCCACGACTGGTGTACCGCACGCCATCGCTTCAATCATCACAAGGCCGAATGGCTCTTCCCACGATGTTGGAAACACTAAACACGATGCTCCTTGCAGAAGGGTGATCCGTTGTTCTCCTCCAACTTCTCCAATGTATTCAACATTTTTAAGCTCCGCTATTCTTGGTTCCACTGCCGTTTTATAATACTCTTGGTCAAAAACAGGACCTGCCATAATCATTTTCTTTTTCGTTTGCTGTGCGATATCTAAAGCATGATGGACGCCCTTATGCCAATTCATGACACCAAGAAACAATAAGTAGTCTTCCTTTTCTTCACATAGCGGATAATGCTCCATATTGATGCCGTTATAGATATAGTGACCCTTATTTCTTCCGACAAACTCTAGCGCTCGCTGACTCACATAAACAGGATCGTCGACTTCATTATGACGGCTGTCATGTATTGTACAGACCGTAGGGATGGACAACTTTAACGTTCCCATCACGGAAGCATGTGTATGGTCATGAATGATGTCCACATCCTCAGGCAAGTTCTGCAGCACAAACTGTGAAAGCATCTCTGGGCTTGTCATGTCTTGAGGGTAGGCTATTAAATGGGCACTTGTTTCACTGCCTTCTTTAGCAAACAAGTATACGTTATGACCTCTACTCACGCTTTCTTCAATTAAATCCGCAATCATGCGTTCAATTCCGCCGTATTGAAGCGGAGGAACAGGATAATAATCTGGAGCAACATGAACCATATTCATCTTCACACACTCACAGCCTTTTCTCTGTTTTTTAATATCCCTTGCAGGAGATCACGGTTATGCAAGACATGCACATCCTCAGGGCGGTATTGGGCCGCCGCTTCATTATGTTCATAGGACTTCTCATAGTCTCCAAGGTGATAATAACAAATGCATAATTGCAAATGAGGCAGCCATGTCGAACAGGCTTGGTTCGTGAAGCCCCAGTTTTCATTTACACATTTGATTTTCAAAGCCCTCTCATACCAGAAAGCAGCTTGTTGATACTGTGAATCTGCTAAAAAGAAATAGCCAATCTTACAGCACAGTTCAGGCCTCGGGCTATCATAGTCAAACGACTTAAACGCATAGTAAAGTGCTTTCGTATTATCACCAAGACGAATATACACATCACATAATTTATCACACGCTGAAATCGCGTCTTCTTTCCACACTTGCTGCAGCGAGAGATATTTCTCATAATACACTGCTGCTTTCTCATTAAACTGGTGGTCATTTAATTCATTGGCATAATAATACATGTCACGCGGCGTAAACACTTCATTATTTTCTAACCGCTTCTCAAATATGGATAAATTTCGAGTTGAATGGGAATGCACACGCGTATGTGTAACGGCAAGATCGGCATTAATAATCGTTCCATCGACTGCCAAATATTCATGAACAGCACCGATCCATTTAAATTTACGTGCTCGTTTCACTAAACGATTTCTTCTAAAACTGGTGGTTACATTATGATGATCATCAAACGCATAATAGTACACCATCGTGACAGAATCGATGGTATCCTGCAGTTCGCTTTTTAGTTTCTTTAGCTTGTTGCGGTCCTCTTCAAGAAGGACATCATCGGCATCCAGCCATAGAATATAGTCTTTCGTGGCATGAGCAAAAGAAAAATTCCGAGCGGCTGAAAAATCGTCAATCCACTGAAAATCAACAACTTGATTTGTATAATTTCGGGCAATGTCTTTCGTTCTATCCTTTGACCCTGTATCAATGATGATGATCTCGTCCACAATGTCGCAAACAGACTCCAAGCATTTCCCAATATGATTTTCTTCATTTCTCACGATCATGCAAAGACTGATGGTTGTCATGAGTCGTCCTCCTTTAGCGATAAGAATTAGCTGATCTATTAAAAAGATCAGCTAATCGCAAAACGTGTGTCACCTTAAATAGCGGTGTCAAGAAAGACAGAGTAAATCGCATTTGACGTGACAGGTGGATCAACAAAGAGAGAGATTGCATCGTTTCTTATGACTGGTGTTCCAGGAATATTGCTGGTCCATGTCACGGTAGCTGGTGCTGCCACATAAGGTGTGCCATCGGAAACAAAGACCGGCTGAGGTCCAGCGTCAATTGTTCTGCTGGAGAATATAATGGTACCTGTAATATTTGCGGTTGTTGTGAGAGTAATGGTCGCAATAATATTTCCTACAAGCGGTGCCGCCGCATTATTGATTACATCAAAACAAATTTGGAAATCATATGATCCCGGGCTTAAATTATTAATGTTAATTGATGCAGAAAAACCTACCACAGATCCTGTTGTTCCAGCAACAACATAAGGAATGGCATTGGATAAAGCTCCCGGTGAACCGGCAATCCTTTGAAAACCTGCGTTAGCCCCGCTAAATAAGATAGCCTTTGTTGATGTGGTCTGAACGGGACCCGTCGCACCCGTTGCTCCTGTTGCTCCTGTTGGACCGGTCGGGCCAGTTGGACCCGTTGGACCGGTCGCCCCTGTTGGACCAGGCGGGCCTCCCGATGGACCGGTTGGACCGATTTGACCTGTCGCTCCCGTCGGGCCGGTCGGACCTGTGGGACCCGTTGGACCGGTTGGGCCTGTCGCTCCCGTTGGACCGGTCGGACCTCCTGCAGGACCGGTTGGACCCGTTGGACCTGTCGCTCCCGTAGGGCCAGGCGGACCTCCTGACGGACCGGTTGGACCCGTTGGACCTGTCGCTCCCGTCGGACCAGGCGGACCTCCTGATGGGCCGGTTGGACCAATTTGTCCAGTTGCGCCCGTTGCTCCTGATGGACCGGTTGGACCTGTGGGACCCGTTGGACCTGTCGCTCCCGTTGGACCGGGCGGACCTCCCGATGGACCGGTGGGACCCGTTGGACCTGTCGCTCCCGTCGGACCAGGCGGACCTCCTGATGGACCAGTTGGACCCGTTGGACCTGTCGCTCCCGTGGCTCCAGTGGGACCCGGCGGACCTCCTGATGGACCGGTTGGACCCGTGGCGCCGGTTGCACCTGATGCACCTGTTGCTCCGGTTGCGCCGGTTGCACCTGCAGATCCTGACGGTCCCGGAGGCCCAGGTGGACCTGGGGGACCTGGCGGACAAGGAAGACAGTTAATGATGCTACAATCCTTTTCTTTCTTAAATTCTTTCATTTTTTGCAATTGCTTTTTTATATAATCTGGTATTAAAGGTATCCAAAAGCGGCCATTGTAACGATAAAAAATCTGCCTATTGATATCCAGGAACAAACTGCCTTCCTCTGCCGTATCTGGACGATCAATCAGCCTTCCTTCCTGAATTAGCGGAATACCGCCTCCGTTTACAATGTACTTGTTTTCATTTACAGACTCACCATTGTCTTTCGGAGTATCTGTAAACAACGGATTCTTATTCTGTTTTTCCTTGTTCCCGCGTTTAGATGACATACTATCCCTCCACTCTGACTAGAACCTCCCATTTCTATTGATACTCACGATAAGCTTGCCTTATATCACTCTATTGCATTTTTTTGAAACAAAAGCCTTTCAGCATAAAGGAACAGGTTTGATTAGAAGCAAGGGGAAAAGTCAGTGGTTCAGGATTATTTGGAGAAATTTAAAACGGAATCTGTAGGGTTTCCCCTGCTGACTCCGTTTTAAACAGTCATTATCACCTACCTTAATTTCGCTTGTACCCAATCCTATCTTTATCGAATGCCCTTAAAACTCTGTCAGCTGCGATTAAAAACTTGTTTTTCTTCAATTCTACAGGACCTATTTCCCGTGATATTTCAACAGTCTTCACATGTTTCGGCATTTAGCAAATACCCACCATGTGTATAAAATCATTCATCGCATATTTCTGAGCAATTTCCGTTCTAGACAAAATCACCGCCACAACATCATCGCTCAGCATGTTGTTGATTTTCTTAGCGATCGGCTTCATCGCCCTAGTCTCTGATTCACAAGCTTCACAAACTCCTCCACATCCCTCGCGCACAGTTCCATGCCTTTTATCCAGAATTCCTCAACGTTAATGTCTTCACCTAAATGCTTCATGACTAAGTCTTCCGCACTCATCCTTCCAGAATCGCTTAGCAAACGAATATAGTCTTTCTCAAACTCTTTGCCGGTTTCCTTTGCCTTTGCATAGATGCCTAGCGCGAATAAGTAACCGAACGTGTATGGGAAATTGTAAAAGGGTGATTTTGTTATGTAATAATGCGGTGTCCATGCCCAAGAATAGTGGGAGAACTCTTCCAGCGATCCTCCATAGGCATCAATCGTAGCTTGATCCATCAATTCTACTAAACGTTTGGACGAGACTATTCCTTCTTTTCGTTCTTCATAAAATCGCTGCTCGAACAAAAAACGAGAGTAAATGTTCATAAAGTTCATCACACTGCGCTTGATCTTTTCGTCCAAAATAAATAATTGTTCCTCTTTGGATGCTGCTTTTTTCAGCGCGGCGTCAAAGATGATCATTTCGGCAAAGGTAGAAGCCGTTTCCGCTATGCTTAGCGGATAATACCGGTTCATTCCATTCACATTTTTCATCGCATAGTTGTGGAACGCATGGCCCAACTCATGTACGAGAGTTAGCACACTCATGAATGTGCCGCCAAACGTCATGAACACTCTCGATTCTTTGGAGAGCGGGAAGCCCGCGCAAAACGCAGCGGCAGATTTATTCGGACGGTTTTCAGCTTCTACCCAGCTGGCATGGAACGCTTGCCGGGCGAATTCCTCGAGCTCTTTTCCAAACTCGCTGAAATGTTTAAGAACGAGTTCGACCGCCTCATCATAAGTGATACTTGGACTATTCTTCAGAACAGGGGCCCAGAAATTGTATGCCTTCATTTTTGAGCCGCCGAGGATTTCCGCTTTGACATTCAAGTAGGAAGAGAAGTGATGCTTGTACTTACTAATGACGGACCACATCGTATGAAGCGTTTCTTCACTCATTCGGTTTTCTTTAGTCGCTTCTGCTAACACACTGTCCTTGCCGTATTGCTTGTACACGTTTAGACGGAAACCGGCTATATGATTCATGATACTGGCAAACAGCTCTTCTTTCTCTTTCATCGCATTCTCTAACGCGTAATGAGCACCTCTCCGAACGTCTTCATCTGGGTGAGACCGCAAGTTTAACGCCTGACCCACCGAAACATTTTGGTGTACTCCATCAATCTGAACCTCTATGGTAATACGGGTCATAAGTGTCTGATAAAAATGACCCCAAGCATGAAACCCATCCGCACTTAAATCCGCGATCAGCTGCTGATGTTCATCGGAAGCAGAATGATTAGCATCATCCCGCCAAAGATGGAGGATATAGCGATACTCTGCTAGATCTTCAGATTCAAGCATGCTGTCCCATTCCGACTGCTCCATATGGGCAAGCATTCTCTTCACTTTAGATAATGCATTTTCGTAGCGCGTTTCCTGTTGTGTCACTTTCCCGCGCCACGCAGCCGCATCCTGATTCTTCGAATTTTCCGCAAGAAGACAGGTTAAATATGAATTAGCCTGTGATAAGTGAATACGAATATTTCCGATATCATCCAATAGCTCGTGTACGTTTGATTTTGTGAAGAAATGAATAGAGGATTCAAAGTCGTTCATTAATTCTTTGATCTGGTCGACGTGAACAAGAAAACCATTTCTAAATAGTCCATCTATGTTCCAAACGTTTGGGTATATCGCTTGTTTCATGATTTGCCTCCAATATCATGATGTTAAATACGTGTTCGATCATAATGAGAGAGACTCATCACAATTGGATGAGTTCTGATGACATTTACATTAAGTTTATTCCACTAAAAAGAGCATGAATCCTGCTGTAGGATTCATGCTCTAACCTTCATATTTAGTTACCTTTACCATGATGGTAGTTCAAACTGATCAAGCAAATCCCGGACTTCATCCGTAGACTTCGTACTCATCAGCTGATTACGAAGCTCAGCCGCGCCTGGGAATCCCTTTACATAAATCTTAAAAAAGCGATGAAGACCTGTGATGGATCGCGGCACTTGTTCTGCGTATTGATCCTGCAAATCGAGTTGTAGGCGAAGTAAATCCAGGTGTTCTCTACTGCTATGCTCTCTCGGCTCTTTTTCAAAGGCGAATGGGTTCTTGAAAATTCCTCGGCCGATCATGATGCCGTCGATGCCGTATTGCTCGGCAAGCTCCAACCCTTTTTGGCGGTCCGGGATGTCGCCGTTGATGGTGAGCATCGTATCGGGGGCGATACGGTCGCGCAGTGCTTTGATTTCGGGAATGAGCTCCCAGTGCGCGGGCACAAGGCTCATTTCGTCTCTTGTACGCAAATGAATGGAAAGGTTCGCGATATCCTGTTTCAAAATATGCGTCAGCCACGCTTCCCACTCATTGACCTCTCTGAAGCCAAGACGTGTTTTCACGCTGACCGGCAGTCCACCTGCTTTTGCGGCTTGGATCAGTTCTGCCGCAAGATCCGGAAGCAGAATCAACCCGCTTCCTTTCCCTCTCTGCGCCACATTCGGCACAGGGCAGCCCATGTTAATATCGATTCCTTTGAAGCCCATCTCGGCCATGCCGATGCTCATCTGACGGAAATACTCCGGCTTGTCGCCCCAAATATGCGCCACCATCGGCTGCTCATCTTCTGTAAACGTCAGACGGCCGCGGACACTTTTAATTCCGTCCGGATGACAGTAGCTGTCCGAGTTGGTGAACTCTGTGAAAAATACGTCCGGACGTCCGGCTGCACTCACCACGTGACGAAACACCACATCCGTCACATCCTCCATTGGTGCCAATACGAAAAACGGACGCGGCAGCTCACGCCAAAAATTATTGCTCATGTTACTCAATCCTCTCACAATCTATAAGTCCTACATTAACGTTTAAATTAATTATTCTTTTACACTTATAACATGTTTTGGGACTGATTTTCAAACGGTGGAGGATGATAATTTATGGGAATCTCCCTCTTTATTCAGGCTTCATGCATAGTGGCAGGAATTTATTTGTGAATCTGAGAAGTTTTTTTGCGAATCTTGCTCGTTTATTTGCAAATCCGAGGCATTTATTTGCAGGTACAAAAATTTATTTGCACTGCGATTTTTTATTTATTTTTCGACACGCTTGTTTGCAGAGATAACCCGTTCTTTGCACGCCGCCTCTTCACATCAAACAACCGACAACCGCTCCAAATACTCCGCATGGCGAAGCACCTCATTTACCCCTAACGGCGCACCATGTCCCACATGAAAAGTTTGATTCCCAGCCGAGATTAACCGCAATAACTGTTGTGCTACCTCATACGGATCATCTTCAAACGGAGGGCGTATGGCATGTTTTTTCCTCATGATTCCGCCAAGCAGTATGCCTGAGGCTAACAGGTCACCGACCATCGCATCTTTTGAATCCAGTTCGACCGATACGGAGCCAGATGTATGTCCGGGTGTATGGGTAACTGAGCCAGGCACCCCGAAACGCTGCAAATCAAACGTTTGGTTTTGCGAAATCACGATATCTGGTGTAAACCCTTCGTAGTGCTGAGAGATGAATCCGGTTTTGTAGAACAGCCGTGCCAACCGCCCAGTCGGGCAGAACGTCATCTTTTCTTCCCGGCTGTAATGCTTAGCATCACTTTCATGGGCGAGAATGGGAGCGCCGGTCAGTTCGCGCAATCTTGCCGCACTGCCGGCATGATCGACATGGGCATGGGTGATGATGATGAGCTTAATGTCCTTGAATGTCAGCTTTTCTTGCGCTAAAGCTCTGCCTATTTTCCTCTCCGATCCCGGAATTCCGGCATCAACCAAAATCGCCCCATCTGGTCCAAGAATCAAATGCGCGTTTACCATGTGAAGCGGCAAGATGGGAATACGGACTATTTTCACGGTATTCATAAGCGACACATCCCCTTTAGAAAAAAATACCGAACGGTTCGGTATTTTTATCATATCAAGAATTACCATTTTGTGCTAACATTAAGATAATTTAATTTCTTGAGGAGGCTGCTTTCATGCGCAAGGGCGAGAAAACGCGTCAGCATATTATTGAAAAATCAGCCGGACTTTTTAACACAAAAGGATATGCCGGCTCTTCTATACAAGACATCATCGACGTTACGGGGTTAACGAAAGGTGGCGTCTATCGGACTTTTGCGGGGAAAGACGAAATTGCGCTCGAAGCGTTTGATTATGCTCACAAGGTGATGACAGAGCATATTGTGAGAGCAGCGGAAAAAGGCGAGACGGCACTTCATAAGATCATGGCCATATGTGCGGTGTACGAAGATCCGGTGTACAATTTGCCGATTGAAGGCGGCTGTCCGTTGCTCAACACAGCGGTTGATGCGGATGACGGCTATCTTCCACTTAGAAAAAAAGCGGAGTCTGCGCATGGTCAATTCACATCGTTTATTCAAAGCATACTGGACGCGGGAAAGGCCGTAGGGGAGTTTTCTTCAGATCTCCAAACAGAAGCACTCTCATCATTCATCGTATCATCTCTAGAAGGCGGGGTTATGACAAGCCGGTTAACCCGAGACAACAAGCACATGGGATTTGTTATAGAGCAGATTGAGTTTGTGTTATCTTCTTATAAAAGAAAAAAAGAGTGAGTCCTAATAGGCTCACTCCTCTTCAATCACTCTTGCCACTTCATTCCCGCACTTCTCGCACTTGCCTTCTAACACAAGCCCAAATTTATCTTCATTAATCGTAAAATTCTCGATGGCTACTACATCAACACAATGCGTACAATAAACATTTTGGATCAGCTCGCTTCTTATTTCCTTAGAAATAGCGAGCCATTTTTTATTTGCTACCATCTAAGAATCACTTCTTGCTAGTTGAGTTTAAATACCCCATTCTCTTCAATTCCTCATACACAATCCAAGAAAACTTCTTTCTTCCCTCTTTGTTTAAATGATCGGGGTCGATAAAGTATTTTTGTTTATGTACGAATCGTGGATCATGACTATAATTTAAGAGTGGGACGTCTAAATCTAGAGCTTCTAAATGCTGAAAGACGAGTCGATTCATTACTTTTTCATCGAAATAGTCTAGATAAGACTGATGCATGGGCTCCATGGTCAATACGACTTGGTAGCCTCTCTCGTCACAAAGATCTATCAGCTCTTTTAAATGCTTTGCATTTCGTTCAACATATTGGTTTTCCACGGCTTCTTCGTACTGTTTCTCTATTTTCTTAAATTTTCTTTCTGAATAATTTCTTCCGTTATCTGCCCATGGGTGATGAGCATCCCATCTCAAGTTCTTCAATCTACCTGCGATCGCAGATGTCAGAACCCCGCTATTTGTCCCTGGCAAGTACAGATAGCTGTAATAATCAACCACATCAAACGGTTCAAGCTCAGAACGATCTACTATTCGATAATAATTGCCGATGTTCTTCGCTTCATAATTGGAAAACGTGATTTGAGAAATGGAGACGAGAACGACACCATTTGGTTTAAGGTGCTTGCCATACTTCTTCAACAATTTATAGTCGTATTGAACGGTTTGAGAAGGAAGCGCTAAGTCCAGATGCGACAACCCAGTAGGCTTGAAATAATAGCCGTACATAGAATGAGATGCACCTAAATTGATGATATCAACCGGATGGGGATCATTCTTAAACGCCAGTATCTCATGGTCAATATTGTAATCATAAGATATCTTCACAAAATAATTGACTGGCATAAACAGCAAGATCACAACACCCAATATAAGTACTAACTTGAAGAATAATGTTCTCATAGCGATTCCTTTCAACACCGTGTTTCTTTCACCTTAAAAACCACCATAAACAAATCCATTTCCCGACACTCCGAAAACAAGAACGGAAAATAGTAGGAAAATATAAAACGCCATTCTCGTAACCATGGATTGCTTCGATACAACCTTCCATGTTGAAACCTTGTTACGCTCGATATACTGAAATAGCTGGAAGATGATAAAGAAGAACATGAAAATCAGTAGATCCAGTAACGGGAAAATCTCGAATGCTTTCAAAAGTCCCCAAGGGCTCCATGAACGGAGTGATAAAAAGAGCTGTGCATTTTCAAATGCGTCTGCCACCGTATTCGACCGGAAAAACACTCTTGAAAAGCAAACGAGCAGGAAGGTGATGGCGATCTTCATCCATACATGAAACACTGGAATTCTATCTAATCGTACAAAAGACGCCATTTTTTCACGGTGCGATTTTGTTGCATCTCCAAACACGCGATAAAACCCGTGTATGAGACCCCATAGTACAAACGTCCAAGCCGCTCCGTGCCAAATGCCGCTGACTAAAAATGTCATCACAATTCCTAAATAGATTTGACTTCTTTTCTTTTTGCCCTTACATAATGGGAAAAAGATATAATCTCGAAGCCACGTGGAGAGCGTGATGTGCCATCTGCTCCAAAAATCAGCAATGGAAACGGCAAAGTGCGGCTGCTTAAAGTTTTCTGTCAGCTTGATTCCGAGCATTCTTGCGCTTCCGATCGCAATATCACTGCATGCTGAAAAATCAGCGAACAATTGAATGGAGAACAAAATCGTAGCGAGTACAATTTGTGAACCAGTTGGGTTCGGACTATCGTAAACACTGGCCACGATTGGAGCTAATCGATCGGCAATCAACGTCTTCTTAAAGAAACCCCATGCAATTCGCTGCATCCCATAAATTAGATTTTCTTGAGTTAATCGCTGTTCTACCTTTAATTGTGGAAGTAACTTTTTGGCACGTTCAATGGGCCCCGCAACCAATTGTGGGAAAAAGGCAAAATAGACCGAGAAATAACCGTAATGTCTTTCCGCTTTTTGCTTTCGATAATAAATATCCACAAGATAACTGACCGCCTGAAAGGTATAAAACGAAATGGCCAATGGCAGAACAATCTCTTGGTACGGTATGGTGTATTCCCATTCCAGGAATGTGGCTACCGACCGAAGCGAGTCATTCACAAAGTTAAAATATTTAAACCAGCCGAGTAAAAACAAAAGGATGGAAATACCAACGAGCATCACTTTTTTTCTCTGCTTTTTGGTCTCTTGTTTTTCAATCACTATCCCCGCAAAATACGTAAAGGCTGTGCTAATTAGCAGCAATAGCATAAACTGCATACTTAAGCTTGCGTAAAAAACATAGCTCGCAAACAATAAAAGAACCCATCTGAATCGATGGGGAAGTAAATAATTCAAACAAACGGTTGCGACGAGAAATAAAAGAAACTCGATCGAAATAAAAGTCATTTCATCACCTGATCATTATCCATGCTTAGGCAAATCAGAATAGAGGATTTTCCCGAAGTGATTGCGCGGAATTTCCTTAATTCTCATCACCTTAAAGCTTTTTAGCTTTAATTTTTCTTTGATGATTTTCTTGATCTGAACATAATCTTCTTTTAACGTATAAATCACCATTTGATCATCATTTCCAGCACAAATACAATCGTGACCATGTTCATGCAAAAAGGCTTCGACATCATCCAGGCTGATACGGTTGCCATACATTTTAATCATTCGTTTGATGCGGCCGGTTATGAAAAAATACCCTTCCTCATCAACGTACGCCATATCTCCTGTATGCAAAACACCGTTATTCTCATCGTTTTTCGAAAGATCGAATAATGATTCCGCATACCCTAACGAAACATTTGGCCCTTTGTAGATCAATTCGCCTGTCATAAGAGGCTCAGTGATTCTGTTACCGTTGTCATCTTGAAGAACCAGTTCTCCACCCGGAATGGCAATCCCAATACTTCCCGCTTTTCTCATGTTATCTTCATATGGCAAGTAGCTGATCCGCGCCGTCGCTTCCGTTTGGCCATACATCGTATAAAACTGAATACCTTTCTGATGACATAATGCAGCAAATTTGCGCGCTAAACTTTCGCTTAATTTCCCGCCTGCCTGGGTCAGTTTTTTTAAGCTTGGAAGATGCAACGTTTCAAACTTCAGCCGATCCAGCATTTCATACACAAAAGGAACGCCGCCAAACGTGGTGACTTGCTGCTCCTTACATAGATCCCAAAACTCTTTTTTTAGTATCGATGATTCCGTCATAACGATGGTAGCGCCGCATATCAAATGGCTGTTAATGATCGAAAGGCCATACGAGTAATTCATCGGAAGGGTTGTGATCGGTTTATCGTCTGCATCGATGTTAAGATACTGCGCGATGGAGTCAGCGTTTGTAAAAATATTTTCATAGCTTAAACGAACGAATTTAGGACTCCCCGTACTTCCAGAGGTCGTTAAAAGGAGTGCCAGATTCTCATGAAGATCATGCTGGACCTGTGTCGGACATTCAAATAGTGTGTAATCTCCATAAACAAATGAAGATTCCATACTTTGTGAGAGGTCTTGATGGTCGCTGCTCGCCCAGATATAGGCAGGCTTATAAAGGTTAATTAATCTGCGCAGCCGATCGATGTGGAGTGAGGCATCCAAAAGAACCGGAACAACGCCGCCTCGAATAAAGCCCACGTAGCCGAATAACGACTCTTTATTATTGGAACATAAACAAAAAACGAGCGTTCGTTCACCCACATTACTGCATATCGTATCAGACAGTTCTAGCATTTCAGAGTATGAATACGCTCTGTCAGCATACACAGCGGTACGGTCCCCGAACTGCTCCATTTCTTTGAAGCTATTCATTACTAAAGTCCACTCCCAAACGTTCCAACAACTCAATTCCTGCCTTGTAGGAATTAAATTCGGTCATCCATTCGGAATCTAATGAGACATCAAAAGCATCCTCCACCTCAGAAATAAGGCCCATATGCCCAATAGAATCCCACTCTGCCGATTCGCCAAGAACTAAATTCTCAACTGCCTCATCTTCCTCCAAATCCAACGCATTTATAAAAGCATTTCTATATTTATCAATATTTCTCATGAATAGCATCCTCTCGGTAATGACGGTCGCTGCGGCGATTCAAGCCTCAGCTCGATTTATAAAGTAAAAAAAATCATTTTAATTGAAATAAGTAAATATAAGAAAATAGATGAAAAATCTCTCACTGATAATTATTATCATTCCAACCATGATTCTAGCATATCGCCTTTTTAAAAACTATACTTTTCTCGCCTCCAGGTTTTAACAATTCCGCTTGTTTAAAGGGTTCTCAGCACGAGTAGCTAGGGATTAAGAATGGAATCGATGTGGTAAGTCCAAACAAATAGGAGCAGGTCCCCTTATTATCGGTGACCTGCTCCTTCTTTTAAAAACCATGATGGCAAATTTACTTTAGAACTAACTGTGATACACACTCCACATGCGTCGTCTGCGGAAACATATCCACCGGCTGTACCTCAACCGTCTTGAATCCGCCATCCTCCAGCACTCGAAGATCACGCGCGAGTGTGGCTGGGTTGCAGCTCACATACACCACACGCTTCGGCTTCATCTCGATGATTGTTTTGAGCAGTTCTTCGTCGCAGCCTTTTCGCGGCGGGTCGACGACGATGACGTCTGGGGTGATGCCTTCTTTTTTCCATGCTGGGATGATGTCTTCGGATTTTCCGACGGCGAATTCGGCGTTTGTGATGCCGTTGAGCTCGGCGTTTCGTTTCGCGTCTTCAATCGCTTCTGGCACGATTTCAACGCCGTACACTTTTTTCGCTTTTTGCGCGAGGAAGAGTGAGATCGTTCCGATGCCGCAATAGGCGTCTATGACCGTTTCATCGCCAGTCAAGTTCGCGTACTCTAGCGCTTTTTCGTACAGCACTTTTGTCTGTGGCGGATTGATCTGGTAGAACGACCGTGCCGAGATGGCGAACTGGATGTCGCCGATAAAATCGTAAATGTACTCGGCGCCCCAGAGAAGTTTTGTTTCTTCGCCAAAGATGACGTTCGTGCGTTTTTTGTTAATGTTCTGCACGATGGATTTTACGTTTGGCAATGCTTTTTGAATGTCTTCAACGATCTTGTTTTTATGCGGTAGCTCTTTGCCGTTTGTGACGAGAACAATCATCAGATCGCCTGTCGTGCGGCCGTATCGGGCAACGATATGGCGCAGCAATCCTTTATGGTTCTGCTCGTTGTATGGCGTGATGCTGTAGGTGTTCAGCACTTCTTTCACAGCCTGCACGGCATCGTCGCTCGTATCGCCCGTTATGATGCAGCTGTCCATCTCGACGATTTCGTGGCTGCGTTTTTGGTAAAAGCCTGTGATCAGGCGGCCTTCGCGCGCGCCCACCGGCACCTGCGCTTTGTTACGGTAGCGCCACGGCTCGTCGCCCATGCCGAGTGTCGGCAATACGGGTACATTTTCAATTTTGCCGATTCGCGTGAGAACCTCTTCCACCTGCTTGCGCTTATATTCCAGCTGGCCTTCGTATGAGAGGTGCTGCAGCTGGCATCCGCCGCACATTTTATAGATCGGGCATGGCGGTTCAATTCGATCTGGGCTTGGTTCGATCAGGTCCAGCAGGCGGCCGAATCCGTAGCCTTTCTTCACACCGATCACTTTAATCTCGGCGCGTTCCCCGGGCAATGTGTTCGGGATGAACAGCGGAAAGCCATCCACCTTCGCCACTCCTGCTCCGTCATGGGTAAGGTCGACCACATCCACTTCAATGATATCGTTTTTATTTAGAGGCGCGTTTGCCTGTGTCATCATACATCGTTCCTTTTGGTTTGCTTTTCTGATTGTAGCATATGTGGCGAGGGTGTCCAAATAGAGGAAGGGATTTCATGTTCTGCATCGAAACTAGTTGGAATAACTTCAAGAACAGAAAGTGAGTGTGTATGATGTACGCGGTTGAACTGTTTTTTGACGAGAAGCTGGAGCACGGTATCCGGATGATATGGGACGGCTTGAAAAGTGAAAGGATTACGCCAAACATGGCGGATATAAAAGGGTTGCGGCCGCATCTTACATTAGGCGTGTATGATGCTGCATTGCCGGCAGAAGAGTTTGTGGACGCATTTCAGACGTTTGCGGGTGGACTGCGTTCATTCAATGTAAACTTTGAGACAATTTCGTTTTTTTCCTCTTCCTCTGTTGTCTTCACCCCGCCGAGGATGACAAAAGACCTTTTTACACTGCACCAGAATTATTATCAAGCATTGGGATCGTATAACGAGCATGCGCACGAGCTCTACCTGCCTGGCAGGTGGGTGCCGCACTGCACACTTGCGATGGAGCTGAATAACGGGCAGTTAGTGGATACTCTTCGTTACTGCAGCGAGCATTTCCAAGCAATGAACGGAAGATTGACAGAGATTTGTGTAGAGAAAATGGAAGTGAATGATGAAGGTCATGTGAGTGAGAGGTTATTTTCAGTTCCTTTGAAAGGAGAACGCGAATGAATAAAGACCTCCTTGAATACATAAAGGTTGCATGTCTCGTCATCATGGCAGTTAGTTTATCTGTTTTGGCATGGAATTCCGTGCAGCTCGTCTCAGAAATAGAAGAGGTCGGCGTTCAGATATCGTATATTAATGAAGTACTGAATAATATGATGACTAATTGATTTTCGGGTTTTAACTTTATTGAATGGGAAGTGGTGACTTGAAGCTAAAAGTTATACTTGCTGCTCCATTCCTCACCAAGTATGGCCTTGAGAACACATGTCTTTTTTCTCGGATATCCAAAATCCTCCATTCTTACAGAGTTTGTTGAAGACAACTATCACAATAACATGGATAAAAAGAAGTTTGCTGAGCTGGATGCCACAGCATACACTCTAACCAAGCCTCCAATTGAAGAAGCGACGGAGGGTGAATGAAGAAACTTCCTTGTTAGGAAATATGGATTTTTGTATTTTGCAGCATATTACGGCGAAGCTTAAATGAGGTGATGTTGTTGTCTCGTTTCTCGATCAATCATCTGCTGTTTTCGGTTTCAGATTTGGATCGGGCGATACAGTTTTATCAAGATGTGTTTAGTGCGAAGCTGTTGATGAAGGGACGCAGCACGGCTTATTTTGATTGTCATGGCTTGTGGCTGGCGTTGAACACGGAGAGGGATATCCTGCGTAATGAGATTCATTAGTCGTACACGCATATCGCTTTTTCAGTGGAAGAGCACGAGCTGGAGCAGCTACAGAAAAAGCTGCACCATTTAGGCGTGAACATCCTCCCTGGACGCGAAAGAGATGAAAAAGATAAGAAATCACTCTACTTCACCGATCCAGATGGCCATAAGTTCGAGTTTCATACAGGCACGCTGCAGGATAGGCTGGATTATTACCGGGAAGACAAGGCGCATGTAGAATTTTTTGATGGAGAGTGATGGAGGATGGACAAACACCGTACGCAGATTTCTAATACGCAAAATGAAAGAGATGACGGTGCCGTTTACTCGCCTATCGAGGATTTGCAGCGGGCTGAAGGCAATGCGCCGCTAAATCGGGAGGCTTTTCGTCGTGTGGGCGGACTTCCCATGACGGTTCAAGTCATTGGCTACGTTTTGTTCGGATTACTGTTTGCAGGAATTGGAGCAGTGTTATTGCTGAATGTCTTGTGAAAATAAACACGACCAAGGCTATCTGGTCGTGTTCTCCTTTTCGTTATGTCCCTTGAATCTCCGTTTTCAAGACAAGACAATTTTGACATAAATAAAAGTAAAGGACCATCTCACCGAACAAGAAAGAAGTTACTGAGATAAGATCCGGTTCACCAAGGTCTTCCGTCAGTGCTCCCACATACATCATGTCCCCTTTGCATTTCGGGCACGCTAAATTCTGAGGGACGTCATTATACAGTGGGGCACCCAGCAATCGGCATATGTACTCTGTGCCAAATAAATCGTAGGCGGTGTCGTAATGCGCTTCATCCAGCGGTATGTCATCAATCTTCATCTCTACTAATTTCAAACGTGTTTTCGGAAGAGGGACAAGCAGCCGGTCTTCATCATCCTCCGTCCAGTTCTCTGTATTGTCTTGTCTCAAAACGTGCAACGCTCGTCCTTCGTTGCTTAATTGAAAATATTGAGGCTCCCACACCATCGCACAGTTCAGACAGGAAACGAACGGCAGCCTGCTCAATCCCTCCGTTTTTAATTCGGAAAGCCTTGGGTCCTTCAGGTCAAAACAAATGATTTGATGCATCTTCGTGCCGCAAAGCTTACAAATAGGAACATCGCCATCCTCACCGCCAAAAACATGAGCATACTCGTCCGCCCCTTCAACGACTCTATACCCTTTCAAGCCTCTCCATTGCTCTCCATAAGGTCTTGGCTTCATATTCATCCCCCCAATACTTAGAAAAACCACCTATTACGAGGTGGTTTTTTACAAAGAAGTGGTATTAAATCTTCAATCGCTCTTTAGGAACGAGCATCGTGAAGTGGTGGTGCAGGTTGACGAATTCGCCTGGCAGGACGCCGCCTAGCTCGCCGTCGAGGTTGATTTGCATCTTCTCGCGCGGTGTCACTTTAACGCGCTTTGCTTTCGTGTAGATCACGTGCTCGTCGTGAATGTGTTCGCCGCGGATCGCAAGTGTCGCGATGCGGACGAACTCGGCGAGGCTCGTTTTCTTTAATATGATCAGGTCGAACATGCCGTCGTGAAACTCGGACGCTGGCGCGAGCTTTTCAAAGCCTCCGACAGAGTTCGTGTTCGCCACGAGGAACAGCATGACCTCGCCTTCAAACTTCTGCTCATCGTATTCGATCTCGACGTATGTCGGCTTGATGGACGGCAGCATCTCAATCCCTTTAAGGAAATACGCGAGCTGGCCGATCATCGTCTTCAGCCGGCTTGGCACTTCATAGGTGAGCTCGGTCATACGGCCAGCACCTGCGATGTTGATGAAATAGCGGTCGTTCACTTTTCCGATATCGACTGGCATCTCGATGCCGTCGCAAAGCACGTCACATGCGCCGTCGATCGTGCGCGGCACGCCTACGGCACGGGCGAAATCGTTCGTCGTCCCGACCGGTATAATGCCAAGCTTCGGGCGGTTCTCGAGTCCTGCGAGCCCATTGACGACTTCATAAATCGTCCCGTCGCCGCCAGCTGCAATGACAAGGTCAAAGCCTCTCTCGCCCGCAAGCTTTGCTGCGTTCTGTGCGCAGTTTGGCATAGGGGTAGTCGCATGGCATGATGTTTCATAACCGGCGTTCTCGAGCCGGTCTAATATATAGGGAAGCTGTTTCTTTATCGTTTCTCTTCCTGATGTTGGATTGTAAATGAGTCGTGCACGTTTCATCCTTTTTCACCTGAATTCATGACTTTTTAAAAGCTTTAACACAAGTCTTTCTATCTATAACTAGAAAAACAGCCCTATCAATTCGGACTGTTTTCTATATCCTTCTATATTATAAGAATTCCTGGTGAAAAAAGCAAAAACCGAATTTAAATATCGGTTATTTTTTCCAAAAAGATAAAGTAGGCTGCCGCTCCGATCCAGATGATGCCTGAGAAAACCAGCACCGCTGTCATGCTTTGCTTCTTCAGTGCCCAGTATGCCTGGATGCCCGTCAGGACGAGGAATGCGGCGATCAGCAGCCATAAGCTGCCACTCTCTTCCGGCATTGTCTCACTTCCTTTCCGCTTCGCTTTTGGAGATGATGGTCCTAAGACCAATGACATCGGGGTCCGGTACCACAAGGTTTCATACCTTGTACTGTCAGCGTTTTAAGGGCAGGTGTACCGGACCCCAAGCTTTGATCTTATTTACAAATTGTACCCTGTACGAGTGCTGTTAAACTTCACAGGATTATTAAAAGAGTTTTAAGAATTTTCTAATTATGTTACAATTATTACAAATTAAGGAAAACAAAGGGGGTTTTAAAATTGGATTTCCCTTGGAAAAGCTATGGCCGCAAGCTGCGTTCTTTGTTGATTGGCATTGTATTAATATCCTTGCTGCCTTCCATCCTGCTGCAGGGATGGATGCAAAATACACCGAGTGTCTGGGATTACCGGGTTGATCAGTACACGTACCCGCTTTTCCCCGAAGTGTTTGAGAAGTTCGGTTATTCTATGACGATTTTTGGTGGTGCGCTGCTCGTTGGCATCGTGTTTGCACTTGTGATGACGTTTATGACGACGATCATGCCGTCCTTTGCCAAAGGCTTGCTGACACGAACCTTCACGTTTCTTGAATCGTTTCCTGATCTGTTTATCGTTTTTCTGCTTCAGCTTTCTGTCGTTTACATCTACAAGCAGACGGGTTATTTGGTCAGCAGTGTGTCAGCGTTCATGAACCAGAAGATTTACCTTCTGCCCATCATAACGCTGTCACTCCTCCCGGCTCTGCAGCTGTTCAGAATTACCTTCCTTCTAATGGAAGAGGAACGCGGCAAAGCCTATGTGAAGGTGGCAAAATCAATGGGGCTTGGCAGCATGTACATAACCGTCCACCATATCTTCCGCAACCTGATCAGTAACTTGATCAACTATTACAAAACCATTTTTATTTTTATGCTGTCGAACCTGTTCATTGTCGAGATTGTTTACAACCTGCATGGCATCATGACGATCATGCTGCACGCACGCGGTGTGGCACTGGCGGCGACTATTTTGGTGCTCGCGCTGCCATTTTCCCTGCTGTTTGAGTACATCGATTACAAGCTGCGTGTTCATCGCGGTATGGATGCAGAAATGGAGGAAGCCGCATGATGGCATGGAAAGTCGTGAAACAGCCGTCCTTTTTAATTGGATTCTTGTTTATTGCTGGACTGTTAACCATCAGCTTCACGTTCGAGAGATTTTACCAAGTACCAGAAAAAGTCGAATTCTTGTATAACGATCAAGGCTTCGTTTCCAAAGTGGCCCCGTTCTCACCAAGTGATGTCCCTCCGTTTGGAACAGACCGCAGGGGGCAGAGCATGTTCCACTTGATTCTGGATGGCGCGAAGTACACCGTACTGTTTGCGGCTGGCATCGCCGTCCTGCGCATCGCGCTCTCGGTCCTGATCTCATTCTTTTATTACCGCATGAACACGAAGACGGGCTCGTTCATCGAGGACCTTGTCGAGTCATCCATCTACATGCCCACCGCGATTCTTGCGTTCATTTTAATGGAGCCGCTGTTCATGGCCGATCCTTCCGGCGGATTCCGAAAGCTAAACGAAATTGTGACGCTGCAATTTTTGATCCTGACCGGTATCGGCGTGCTGCCGCTGATTTCTTTTTTCTCTAAAGACATCAAGAGCATTATGAAAAAAGATTATATTACCAACACGGTCGCCCTTGGCGCTTCCTTGCCCTACGTGTATGTCCGGCACGTGCTGCCAGAGCTTGTCACGAAATGCCTCGTGCTCACCGCACAGAACATGATCCAAGTGCTCATCATCCTCTGCCACCTTGGCGTCCTGTCCGTTTTTATTGGGGGTGCTGAAGTCCTTATGGAGGGCGATCCGATGGAGCCAACTCCAGCCTTTTACCCGATTGCCGGGGAATGGTCAGGCTTGATCGGCCTCGCGTTTCGCGAGCTGCAGACCGCGCCATGGCTTGTCCTTCTTCCGCTCGCCTTTTTCGCGGCGACGATTTATGCGCTGAACCTGATCATGCAAGGCATACAGAATGTGAGGGATGCCAAATGAGCGAACTGCTGGAAATTAAAAATCTTTGTATTGGTTTCCCACATAAAAGCGGCGAATTTACCGCCGTTCGGGACGTGTCGCTGACGATTAGGAAAAATGAAACCGTCGCTGTTGTCGGTGAATCGGGATCTGGAAAAAGCTTGACCTCCCTTTCTGTTCTCGGATTACTGCCCGAAAACAGTGCGGTGAAATCCGGGTCCGTCCTCTATAACGGGCGCGATGTGCTCTCTTTTTCCAAAAAAGACTGGCAGCAATACCGCGGCCGTGAGGTGTCGATGATCTTTCAGGACGCGATGGCCTTGCTGAACCCAGGCATGAAGGTTGGCCGTCAAATTGCTGAAGGCCTTCATTATCATAAGCTGATGGACAGGAGCGAACAGAGGGTGGCGGTGCTCGAGCTGCTGCGGCTTGTCGGGTTCGCTGATCCAGAGCATGCGTATCACCAGTATCCGCATCAGCTCTCAGGTGGGATGAAGCAGCGCGTGATGATTGCCCTGGCCGTCTCATGCAAACCCAAGCTCATTATCGCCGACGAGCCGACGACCGCACTCGATGTGACGGTGCAAAAGCAGGTGCTCGATCTGCTGAGCTCGTATAAGGAAGAGACGGGAACATCGGTCTTGTTGATTACACATGATCTAGGTGTCGTTGCCGAGTATGCGGACCGGGTGAACGTGATGTACAGAGGGCAGATCGTCGAATCATCAGATGTCTACACCCTGTTCGACTCCCCGCTTCATCCATATACAAAAGCACTCATGGCGAGCATCCCGGCCATCGGCTCTACACCTGAACGGTTGAAAAGCATCCATGATTACATGGTTGAGTCAGGCGGACACAACGGCATGCAGTTCGCTCCCGCCACATACGGCGCCTCGCCGGCAGACGAACCGCCGTCAAGACTCGTGGAAGTGGAACCCGGGCATTTTGTCCGTTTTTTTAGGGAAGGAGCGGTTGTATGAGGGAAGTCGTGTTATCTGCTCAGCACCTGTCCAAGTACTTTATATCCGGCAAACATATTCATAAAGTCGTTGACGGCGTGTCATTTTCCGTTTACCGTGGAGAAACGCTCGGCATCGTTGGCGAATCAGGCTCTGGCAAGACAACGCTCGGCCGCACACTCATGCGGCTGTATGAGCCGGACCAAGGCGAGATCACGTTCGACGGCCACGATATCACCCATCTAAAGCGGAAGAAGCTGCGGTCCGTACAGCGCGACTTTCAGATGATTTTCCAAGACCCGTTTGATTCCCTGTCGCCACGCATGACGGTTGGCGAGATCCTGGCTGAGCCGCTCATCATCCAGAAAAGCCACTCGCGGCCTGAGCGTTCCAAGCTCGTTTCTTCTTTTCTCGATAAAGTCGGGCTTCCGCAAACAGCGAATCATAAAAAGATTCACGAGTTTTCTGGAGGCGAACGGCAGCGTGTGGGCATCGCCCGTGCACTGATCGTGCAGCCGAAAATGGTCATTGCCGACGAGCCGGTCTCAGCGCTCGACGTCTCCGTACAGGCGCAAATCTTGAATTTGCTGAAAGATTTGCAGGCTGAGCTGTCGCTCACCTGCCTGTTTATCTCGCACGATTTGAACGTCGTCCATTACATGAGCGACAGGGTGGCCGTCATGCGTCACGGTCACATGCTCGAACTCGCTACTAAACAGCAAATCTATGAAAATCCCGTCCATCCGTACACGAAATCGCTGCTTTCCGCGATTCCGGTGAACACGCCGCACAAGAGGGGCATGATTCGCGAGGTCATTGAACTGCCCCCGCGTTCTCTACATCCGCCGCACCTGATTGACATCGGCGGCGGCCACCTCGTTGCAGCGGACGTCATCACGATTGACAATTATCGTGTTAAAGAGACGCAAAACGTTTAATAGAAAGAGTGAGTATGTATGAAAATAGTTGTCCGGTTCTCTGATGAAAAAGACTTGGACGCCCTGATGGCCATCGACAACATCGCCTGGGTGAAGGGCACGACACCGAGCGAGCGCATTCATTGGGACAGCGTTGAGTCGTTTCGGAACGAATACCCGCCAGGCAGCATGCTCGTGGCAATGTACGGTGACACAGTCTGCGGCTATATTCAGCTTCAGAACGTCACGCCTCTTCCTTCAAACCGCCATGTTTGCGAGCTCGCGATGGCTGTCCATCCTGACCATCACGGCCGCGGCATCGGCCAGGAACTGATGCGCCATGCAGAAAACTGGGCGCGCAGCATGGGGAAAACGAAGCTTTGCCTGCGCGTGCTCTCCTGCAACGAGAAGGCGGTGCGCTTTTATACGAAATGCGGCTTTTTGGAGCAAGGCCGTCTCGTCGGTGAATTTGACATCGACGGCGAGCTTGTCGACGATCTGCTGCTCTACAAAATGCTTTTACACTAATATCCACATGCTCCCCCTCTTCTCCAATACTCGAGATGGAGGGGATTTTTAGAATACATATTTTTCATTTGCTCGTCTCCCCGTTATGAAAACGGCATAGCTAGCATAAGCTGTAACAATGTGTACGTTTGGGGAGGGATCGAAATGCAGACAGTGGCGAACAAGTTATTGTTTTGGCTGACCGAGGTGCCGCAGCAGTTCAGCCGGTTTTCGGAATCAGAGGCGTGTGTGAAGGCGACGCCCGATAAATGGTCGAAAAAAGAGATTCTCGGGCATTTGTGTGATTCGGCGATCAACAATTTAAGCCGGTTCGTGCGGGCGCAGTGCGAGGCAGAGCCCGTCATGATAGCGAAATATCAGCAAAATGACTGGGTGCGCGTGCAATGCTATGAAAAGATGGGCTGTGAGGAGGTCTGCTCGCTCTGGCTGACGCTGAACAAGCAGATCGCGCGGGTAATTGCGAACATTCCAGATGATAAGCTGCGCACCGCATGCTGTGTCGGCAGCAATTCGACCGTTTCCCTGCAGTGGCTGATTCAGGACTATTTAGAGCATATGGAGCATCATTTGAAGCAGATTTTTGAGTGAGTTTTTGGGACCGCCTTGAGGGCGGTTTTTTGATTTACTCCAAGGTCATCAGTCTAACCTTTTCATTTCCTCTTCCACCTTTTCACATAGAGAGGAGAGCAATTCACTATGATGCGTCTTAATTTTTCCATAGATAAGCTTGGCTTGATCCTCGTCATAAAGATGAGACGTTTTGTTTCTATCAATCATCATATCAAGCCAATGTTCCTCGTCTTCAATTAATCCATACGTAAATGCTTCCTTAATGGTGGATCTTGGGCTTTTCACATCCGTAATACCTGTGTATTCTAAGAACATTTTCATCACTTTCCAGCTAAGTTCAAACGTAAACTCAAACCTTTGAATTACCCCATCGTAAACGATATCATCATCAATTTGAATGCCTAGCGCATCATTCAGCCTTGCCGACGCACGCTTGAAATCGTTAAGCTTCTCGTAAAGCCTCTCCTTGTTCATAAATAATTACTCCTTCTCTCTGAATATTAGAAAGTAGTTTTACTTTTGTCAGACGATTAATGAAAAGCACATCAATTTTTAATAACGTTGACAGCTCGTGAATGGATTCTTCTATTAAATTTTGTTGCGTATGAGAAAGGTTTCTCGTAAATACAGCTAGATCAATATCGGACGTTTTATGGTAGTCTCCTCTTGCTCTGGATCCAAATAGAATGACTTTCTCAATTTCCTTATGGTGTATGCAGTAGTCATGCAGTTCACCGATAAAACGGTTTGAAATACCTGTTGCCTTCCAATACGCCTCCACAACAACTGTCACCTCGTTTTTATTTCGTTTATAAATCTATTTTATCATTTCTCCCTCTATTTTATATATCCTTGTCCAAGCTAAGCTATTTCAAGCTTTTCATATAAAAAAGCATCGGCTTATACCGATACTCTTAGACTGTATGTCGACCTAAAAATTGCTTCAAGCTTACTTTCTCCCTACATTCCATCCCAGAAGATATGCCAAATTGCTGAAAGACATTTTTCTTATTCACCTTATAAACTTCTTTTCCGTAAATTTTGTTCAGGATGACGGCGTTTCGGTGGGCGCCGAGGCCGAGGTCGCCGGATCCGACGCCGTGTGTGTGCAGCTCGCCGTTTTGGATGAAAATATGATTGTCAGTGAGACCCTTTGTCTTCAGCACATAATCTTGCGTGATCTGATAACGGCTTTGCTCGTCCCAGTCAATTTTGTCCTGCATGCTCATGAGAAAATGCGGGAACGCCGGCGCGTAGCCGGTGCCAAGAATGACGACATCAGACTGCATGTCAAACGCTTCATCCGACACATTTTGCCGCAGACGCAGCACGTGGCCCGCCCCCGACTTCTCCATCTCCACAAGCTCTGTCATTGCCTGAAGTGAGATGTTCAGCTTTTGCCCGCCGACCGATTTCTCGTAAAGCAAATCATAGATTTCGGCGATTGTTTCCATGCTGATGCCTTTGTGAAGCAGATCCTGCTGCGGGACAAGCTCATCCTTTTTTTGCTGCGGCAGCTCGTAAAAGAAGTTCGTATAGTCCGGCGAAAAGTATTCAAGACCGAGCTTTGAGTATTCCATCGGAAAGAACCCTTTGGAGCGCGTGAACCAGTTTAACGAAAAGTGATTCTGCTGTTTGGCGAGATCAAGGAACACCTCTGCCGCACTCTGTCCGCCTCCGATTACCGTGACGGCTCGCGCGCCTTCCAGCAGCTCGTCCTTCTTGTCCAGATACTGCGAAGAGTGAATCACTTTAGGGCCGAGGTGTTTTTCTAAATATGATGGAACGCTTGGGCTTAGTCCGATTCCGACGGCTAGATGACGGGTCCAGTACGTTTCCACCTCGCCGGTCTCTTCTGATTTTACGACCACTTCATACAGGTTATCGACCGGGGTGACCTGCTCGACCGCCATGCCGAACCGGCACGAGTTCAGCTGGTCCGCTACCCAGCGGCAATAGTGGTTGTACTCGGTGCGCGGGATGTTGAATTTTTCAAGAAAATAAAAATGATACAGCCGGTCATGTTCCTGCAAGTAATTGAGGAAAGTGAACTGACTTCTCACATCGGCCATGCTGATAAGGTCGGCAAAGAACGGCACCTGCATGGTCGTGCCGTCGATCAGCATGCCTTTATGCCAGTTAAACTCTGACTTCCGCTCAAAAAACAGCGCCTCTTTACCGCCTTTTTCCTGCAGCATCGCCGCGAGTCCTAAGTTAAACGGTCCGATGCCGACTCCAATCATGTCATAAATTTTGCTGCTCATCCGCTCTCCATCTCCTCTTTAACGCTTCATATCGCTTGTATCGCTTCGTTATTGTGTTTCGTATATTCCCCGTGTGAGCGGATGATAATCAACATTACTTTGGGCTCGGCCGCAAATTTTCTGTTCTTGCCCGCAAATTTAAATTCTCGTCCAAGAACCCTCAACTTTCGCCCGTAAATCGTAAGCGTAAAATTAACCACACCTTATAATCACTAAAGCCCCATAGGATAATGAGCTTATCTTATCTAGAGAGGGGCTTTTTTATTTGGAAGAACAACAACAA
>NZ_JBHTCP010000040.1:0-29345 GCF_042665465.1 Fictibacillus iocasae
CGAAGAGGCCACACCCGTTCCCATACCGAACACGGAAGTTAAGCTCTTCAGCGCCGATGGTAGTTGGGGGTTTCCCCCTGTAAGAGTAGGACGTGGCCGGGCAAAAAAGGTAGGTCGATTGCATAATCGGCCTATCTTTTTTTGTTTTTAGGGTATTCATAAATAGAAAAAAGCAATGTAGAAGATAACCAAACACCGGTTATCTTCTTTTTAGAATAAAAACAATGAAGCTTGAACGATTTCAAGAAGCTTTACGGGGCAATCGTGATGAAAATCAGGCCAAGTCGTAACATTTTGAGGTCAAAATATTAGATAAAAAGATCCCACGGACAAAACCATAAGATACTTCAACCCACAAACGAGTCCGAAGATAACAAAAACCGTTATCTTCGGGTCATTTTTCTACCTTCACAAAAATTACCGGGCACAAACTGATGATTTTCGGTCGAAAATACATGAATCTCGGGCGAAAACATGATTTTTTCAGACGAAAATCCTAACTTGCCGGCGAGCCCTCTCTTTAGACAGAAGATATTTACGCTTGCTAGCTTTACTGTGAGGAAATTTATCCTTGTTGGGTTTGTTACTCTGCTAAATCTTCCTGATTCCTTCCTAGATTAAGTTGATTGCAGTGTAAGGCGCCGACTCCTGCGGGATGAGTGAGAAGGTGAGACCCTTCAATGGCGCTTGCGACGAAGGGGCTCACCGCTCACCCCGCGGAAAGCGTGCGCCTGAAACGGAAATCAACAACATCCTTGATTTCTATCAGCAACAGAAGTCGCTAAAAAAACCCCACCATAATGTGTTAAACTAATGAAAACAATTTGCTAGGAAGGTTGTGAAGTGGTTGGATTTTAACACAAAAACGGTTCATGGCAAGAACGAAAAGCCAAAGTCGGTGAGCAAGATTACGCCAATTTATCAAACGTCCGCTTTTTCATTCGCGGATCTTGATGACCTAGAGGATTATTTCCGCGGCAAGAATGACTACCTTTATACAAGAATGAACAATCCGAACAACAACGATTTCGCGTCGCGTGTTGCAGCACTAGAAGGCACGCCGGATGCAGTCGTGACGTCGTCAGGCATGTCCGCCATCATGGTCGGTATTTTAGCTGTTGTGAAGAACGGCGACCATATTGTGGCGTGCGAGGACTTATACGGCGGTACATACCAGCTGCTTGCGCACGAACTGCGTGAGTTCGGCATCGAAACGAGTTTTGTTGATTTTACCGATCACAGTGCAATCGAGCGATCGATACAGCCCAACACCAAAATCCTCTACTCAGAATCCGTAACGAACCCATTATTAAGAGTAGAAGACATCCCAACACTAACATCTCTTGCAAAAAAACATGATCTTATCACGATGATCGACAATACGTTCGCGACGCCATACGTGCTGCAGCCGTACAGCAGCGGTGTGGACTTAATCGTGCACAGCGCGACGAAGTATATTAACGGTCATGGAGATGTGACGGCAGGTGTGGTGGCAGGCGGTGAGGAGCTGATCACGAAAGCACGTGCGAAAATGATTCATCTGGGCTGTAATCTGGGACCGTTTGACGCGTGGCTCGCTTCACGCGGCTTGAAAACGATGGGACTGCGAATGCAGCGACATATCGAGAACGCACAAGCGCTGGCCGACCGCCTAAAAAAAGTAGACGGGATCAAAAAGGTGTACTACCCAGAATACGTCAGTGAGCGCGGAAACGGTGCGATCGTCACGATTGAGCTCGCAGAAACAGCGGACATAGAGCAATTTTTTAAATCATTATCTTGGGTGAAAATCGTCCCTTCGCTCGCCGGGGTGGAGACGACTGTCTCGTATCCAATGGGCACGTCACACCGCTCAATTCCACCTGAAACGCTCGACAAGCTTGGCATCAATCAAAACGTTGTGAGAATCTCGGTTGGAATTGAAGAGAAAACCGACATTTGCGAGGTGTTTGAGCAGGCGGTACGACAAGCCGTACTCACGTAACAAAAAAGTTAGTTTGTCACCACGTGTCGAACGTGGTAAAATGACTGAGTTGAAAGCGCTTCATTTTCATAACACATCAAGGGAGGGCATCGTATATGAAGCCGAACGAACAGCTACACCGTGGCTTGGAAGAGCGCCACATTACGCTGATGTCACTTGGCGCGGCCATTGGCGTCGGACTATTTTTAGGATCAGCTTCCGCAATTAAAATGGCGGGGCCGGCAATTTTGCTGGCGTACGCGATGGGCGGAGCCGTTATGTTTATTATTATGAGAGCGCTCGGAGAAATGGCGATTCATAAGCCAGTTGCAGGATCCTTCAGCCGCTATGCAAAAGATTACCTCGGACCGCTAGCCGGCTACATCACGGGCTGGAATTACTGGTTCCTTTGGATTGTAACATGTATGGCCGAGATCACGGCTGTCGGGATCTACATGGAGATGTGGTATCCTGACACACCGAGATGGATCTGGGCACTAGCGGCGCTTGTGATTATGGCGTCCGTGAACTTAATCGCGATTAAAGCGTACGGAGAATTTGAATTCTGGTTTGCACTCATTAAAATTGTGGCCATCGTCGTGATGATCATTACAGGTCTTGCTATCATTCTTTTCGGATTCGGAAACGGCGGCGTTGCAACAGGCATCAGCAACCTTTGGGAAAACGGCGGGTTCGCGCCAAACGGTTTCCAAGGAATTTTGATGTCCATGCAAATGGTCATGTTCGCATTCCTTGGCATCGAGATGATCGGTGTAACGGCAGGAGAGGTCAAGAACCCTGAGAAGTCATTGTCTCGGGCGATCAACAGCGTGTTCTGGCGCATCCTTATCTTCTATGTGGGCGCATTGTTCGTTATCATGTCCATCTATCCGTGGGATCAGATTGGCACAAACGGAAGTCCGTTCGTATTAACATTTGAAAAAATCGGCATCGGACAAGCTGCCGGAATCATTAACTTTGTTGTGATCACTGCAGCACTTTCTAGCTGTAACAGCGGTATCTTCAGTACAGCGCGTATGTTGTTTAACTTGGCGCAGCAAGATCAAGCGCCATCTGGCTTGAAGAAAATCAGCAAAAGCGGAGTACCGTCAGCAGCTGTTTTAACATCAGCCGCTGTATTATTGATCGGCGTATTGCTGAACTACTTGTTCCCAGAGAGCGAAGTATTCGTCTGGATCACAAGTATCTCAACGTTCGGTGCAGTATGGACGTGGGCAATGATTCTTTTATCACAGCTTAAGTTCAGAAAAAGCCTGTCACCTGCGGAAATCGCGTCACTCAAATTCCGAGCGCCGCTATTCCCGTACGCATCTTACGTAGCCCTTGCGTTCCTAGGACTTGTCGTCGGCTTAATGGCGTACTTCCCAGAAACAAGAATCGCGCTATTAGTCGGCCCACTCTGGCTCGTAGGACTAACGATCGTGTACTACGCAAAAGGCTTCAACAAAACAACACCAACAGACAACAAAAAAGCAGCATAAAACACGAGCACCGGAGATATACTAATCCGGTGCTCTTCTCTTATATAACAAAAAAACACATTACCTAATAAAAACACTTGCAAACCTCTGGAAGAGTATGCTATATTAAATATTGTCCTTAAGAAAATAGTTTAGGGTCACGCTTTGGAGGAATAACATCGTCCGTAAGCATTCACATTGTCGCGGGGTGGAGCAGTCTGGTAGCTCGTCGGGCTCATAACCCGAAGGTCGCAGGTTCAAATCCTGTCCCCGCAACCAAATGGATCCGTGGTGTAGTGGTTAACATGCCTGCCTGTCACGCAGGAGATCGCCGGTTCGACCCCGGTCGGGTCCGCCATTTATATTTTTAACGTAAAAGACGAAACAATGGTTTCGTGTTTTTTTATGTCCAGACTTGTTATAAACTATATGATAGAACGAAAACCTTAGGACAGCATAAACCTAAGGCTTTTTCTTTATTAAAGGGTAATGGCGCGCAAGCTGTTAAGAGTGGCGCGCAAATAGTAAAGGTTATTGAAAACTCGCTCGCATTTTCATTGAAACGGCGCGTAACTAGTTAATGGCGCGAATGTAACCTCATTCGGCGCGCATTTTAGAGGTGTCGCGCGCAAATCTTAGTTTTGGCTCGCAAAGTAACGTTATGGCGCGCAATGCAATCAAGAGGCAGAGCAAATTCGTATATTCTTTATTCCTCCGATCAATCGGCGCGAATAAGACTTAAACCCGCTCGCATTCTAACAAAAATGGCGCGCAAACAAATAAAAAAGCCATATAACGGCGCGCAATATAAGCAAGGAGGAAGGAAGTTGGAGACGTACACCATTCAAACGGCGTCAAGAGAGGAAACAACCGAGCTTGCCTACAAATTGGGAACGCTTGTGCAGCCTGGTGATGTGCTGACGCTCGAAGGTGATCTAGGTGCTGGCAAGACGACGTTCACGCAAGGTCTAGCGAAAGGCCTTGGCGTGAAACGCAACGTGAACTCGCCGACTTTCACGATCATGAAAGAGTACAACGGCCGTCTTCCTCTTTATCATATGGACGTTTACCGACTAGAGAACTCGGACGAGGATCTCGGATTTGAAGAATACATTTACGGCGAGGGAGTCTGCGTGATCGAATGGGCGCAGTTTATACAAGAATATGTGCCACAAGACAAACTCAGCATCACCATCCGCCATAAAGGCGACAACCAAAGAGAAATTGAACTGCAGCCAGCGGGCGAGCGGTACATCACGTTAGTTAAGGAGCTTTTATCATGAATGTTTTGGCGATAGACACGTCCAACCTCGTCATGGGTGTATCGGTCTTGAAAGACGGAATCGTGGCCGGAGAACTGATCACGAACTTAAAAAAGAACCATTCGATCCGCCTCATGCCCGCGGTGGACGAGCTGATGAAGGAGACGGCGACACAGCCGGCGGAATTGGACCGTATTGCCGTAGCGCAAGGACCGGGTTCTTATACAGGGGTCCGAATTGGTGTGACGGTAGCCAAGACGCTTACGTGGACTTTGAAAAAAGAGCTGGTCGGTGTCTCGAGCTTAGAAGTGCTCGCGCAAAACGGCAAGTACTTTGACGGGCTCGTCGTGCCTTTGTTTGACGCACGGCGCACACAGCTTTTCACCGGGCTTTACGGAGAAGAGGACGGAGCGTTTAAGAACATACTTAGTGACCGCATCATTTTGCGTGATGAGTGGCTGCAGGAGCTAAAAACACACGACCGCCGCATTCTTTTTATCGGGACCGATTTACCTTTGCATCAAGAAGCGATACAGAACGCGCTCGGGAGCCAGGCAGTCTTTGGAACAGCGGGAGATCACATTCCGAAGCCGTCCGAGCTCGCTCGTCTCGGGATCGAAAAAGAACCTGTGAAAGATGTGCATGAGTTTGTGCCGACGTATCTTCAGCTCGCAGAGGCCGAGGTCAACTGGCTGAAGGCGCAGAACAAGCAGGGGTAGATATGGGTGTGAACATGGAGAACATCACATACAGATTGGCAAAAGTGACGGACATTGAGGATATCGTCGGCATCGAGCAATGCTCGTTCGCGACGCCTTGGACGGCAGAGGCATTTTACAACGAAATAGTTGGCAACCAGTTCGCGCACTATTTATTGATCGAAGAAAAACTTCAGACGATCGGCTATTGCGGCGTCTGGATCGTCATGGACGAAGCGCATATCACGAATATCGCGATATTGCCGGAACACCGCGGCAGAGGGCTTGGCGAGGGCTTGCTAGTGGAAGCGAAGAAACTGGCGAAGCGATACGGTGCCGCTACGGTAACGCTCGAAGTGAGGCTCACGAACACGGCGGCACGCGGGCTTTACGAAAAGCTAGGCTTCCAAAACGGCGGGATTCGAAAAAACTATTACAGTGACAACGGCGAGGATGCACTGGTCATGTGGGTGGAATTATGAGTGATGAACTGATATTGGCGATCGAAACGAGCTGTGACGAAACAGCCGCATCGGTCATAAAAAACGGAGTGGAAATTGTCTCAAACGTTGTCTCTTCACAGATTGAGAGCCATAAGCGATTCGGCGGTGTCGTTCCGGAAGTGGCATCGCGCCACCATGTGGAGCAGATGACACTCGTGCTAGAGGAGGCTTTATCGCAAGCGGGGCTTGAGCCAAGCGATCTGACGGCCGTCGCGGTAACGGAAGGGCCGGGACTTGTCGGGGCTTTGTTGATCGGTGTGAACGCGGCCAAAGCGTTTGCCTTTGCGCACGGGTTGCCGCTCGTGCCGGTGCACCATATCGCAGGGCACATTTATGCGAACAGACTGCTTACAGAGATGAAGTTCCCGCTGCTGACGCTTATCGTTTCTGGCGGGCATACGGAGCTTGTGTATATGAAGGAACACGGATCGTACGAAGTGATTGGCGAGACGCGTGATGATGCGGCCGGTGAGGCGTACGATAAAGTGGCGCGCACGCTGAACATGCCGTACCCAGGCGGCCCTCATATCGATCGCCTGGCGCAGGAAGGCGAGCCGGTTATCGATCTGCCGCGCTCGTGGCTCGAGCCGGGTAGCTATGATTTCAGCTTCAGCGGCTTAAAGTCGGCAGTGATCAACACGGTGCATAATGCGACACAGCGCGGTGAGACCATCAAGCCGGAAGACCTTGCCGCAAGCTTTCAGGCAAGTGTTGTTGAAGTATTGGTGGAAAAAACGTTCCGAGCGGCTGGAGAGTACAATGTGAAGCAAGTGCTGCTCGCGGGTGGAGTGGCAGCGAACAAGGGTCTTCGTGCCGGATTAGAGCAGCGTTTTAGCGGCTCGCGCTTTGATCTGATCATCCCGCCATTATCGCTGTGCACAGACAACGCTGCTATGATCGGCGCAGCGGCCAGCATAGAATATCAAAAAGGCAAACGAGCCACCATGGCGCTCAACGGCGTACCAGGTTTGGACCTCGAAGCGCAATAAAGAAAAAGACCAGATTAGCTTCTGGTCTTTTTTGCTGTCTATTTCCGATGAATTGTTGAAAGTTACTATGTGTATAACTTTTCACTCAACCTGTGGATAATGTGGAAAACAAAAAGAAACCTAGTAATGATAAAGAATGTGACTTGTGCACAAAATCCACAATTTAAGATGCTGTTTTTGTGGATAAAGTGGATAACTCATGTATAACTCGGAAAAAGGTATGATTTTCAGCATTTTCGTCTGTGGATAGTTGAAAAAAGCTAGTCGGGGTCCGGTACACATGGTACCGGACCCCGACTAGCCTTCTATCGCTGCTCCCTGTTGCCAGCGCCTCAAAATATGACGAAGACCCGCAAATTATTGTTTAGACCCGCGTTTTGTAAATAAAGACCCGCAAATAACCGAGTTAGACCCGTAAAATCAAAAATAGACCTGCAAAACAAAAAAGCCATCAGTAGACCTGGCACCGAAGTACCGGCCCCCCTGATGACTCCGAGATGGCTTCCTGTATTATAGCTATAGCTGCAATTCTTCCCATTCTTCCATGAGAGATTCAATTTTGTTATTCACTGTATCGAGCTTGCTCTGAAATTCTGCGGTTTTTTCGTAGTCTTGGAACACTTCTGGGTCGCAGAGCGCTTCTTCATAGCTGGCTGCTTCACTTTCAAGCTTCTCCAGCTCACTTTCAATCTCCTCGATGCGGCGCTGCTTTTTGCGGTCGGCTTTTTTGCTTTCTTTGTCGATCGCGTGCTTGCCGGACGGCGGTGAAGCGGAAGGTGCGGCACCACCTGTTGTCGCGCTTTCCTGCTTTTCGATCTCTTCGCGCGCTTTCATCTCGGCTTTTTTCTCTACATAATAGTCATAATCGCCAAGGTAGCCTGTGATGCCGTCGCGTGACAGCTCGGCCACCTTTGTCGCGATACGGTTAATAAAATAACGGTCATGGGACACGAAAATAATTGTGCCAGGGTAGTTGATGAGCGCGTTCTCAAGAACTTCCTTGCTGTCGAGGTCCAAATGGTTCGTCGGCTCGTCGAGCAACAACACGTTGGATTTCTGCATCATCAGCTTCGCGAGTGCGAGACGCGCCTTCTGACCGCCGCTCAGTTCGTTCACGTATTTCTGTACATCGTCGCCGCTGAACAAAAACTGGCCGAGGATCGAGCGGATCTCATTCTCTGTTTTCAAAGGATAGTCGTCCCATAGCTCTTTTAGCAGCGTTTTGTTGGAGTTCAGGTTTGCCTGCTCCTGGTCATAATGGCCGATCTGCACGTTCGTACCGTACTGGATGTCGCCAGTCAAAAGCGGCAGTTCTTTGCGTATGGCTTTTAAAAGAGTGGACTTTCCGATTCCGTTCGGTCCGACGATCGCCACGCTGTCCTGACGGTGGATGTGGTAGTTCACTGGCTTGAACAGCGGTTCGTCCTGTGTATAGCCTGTGGACACGTTGTTCAGCTTCAGCACATCGTTTCCGCTCTGGCGGTCGATATCGAATGAAAAGTAAGCTGATTTCTCCGAGCCTGCCGGACGGTCCAGCACGTCGATCGCTTCAAGCTGCTTGCGCCGGCTCTGTGCCCGTTTGGTCGTCGACGCACGCGCGATATTGCGCTGCACAAAATCCTGCAGCTTCGCTATCTGGTCCTGCTGTTTCTCGTACTCGCGCATTTCCTGCTCATAGCGCTCCGCTTTTAAATCGAGATATTTCGAATAGTTGCCCACATAGCGCGAAGAGCGCAGGCGGGAAATCTCGTAGACCGTCGTGACGATTTTATCGAGGAAATACCGGTCATGCGACACGATCAGGATTCCGCCAGGGTACGACTGCAAGTATTGCTCGAGCCACGTGAGCGTTTTGATGTCCAAATGGTTCGTCGGCTCATCGAGAATTAGTAGATCTGGCTTTGTTAAAAGAAGCTTCGCGAGCGCGAGACGTGTTTTCTGGCCTCCGCTCAGTGTGTGGACAGGCGTCTCACGGTCAAACTCGCTGAACTGAAAGCCGTGCAGCACGTTGCGGATATCGGCTTCGTACTGGTAGCCTCCTTCGTCCTTGAAGGTGATCTGAAGCTCGTCGTATTCTTTTAAAAGCCGTTCGTACTCCGACTCGTTGGCGATCACTGCAGGATCGCCCATCTGTTCCTCCATCATGCGAAGACGGCTCTCCATCCCGCGAAGGTGGTCGAACACGCTCAGCATCTCGTTCCAGATCGACTTCTCGGAGTCGAGCCCTGCGTCCTGTGACAGGTAGCCGACCTGCACGTCTTTTGGGATCATGATGTGGCCGGAGTCATGTGACAGCTCGCCTGTGACCACGCGGAGAAGGGTGGACTTACCTGCGCCATTGCGGCCGACAAGCGCGATACGCTCCCCTTTTTGCACTTCTAATTTAACGTTCTTTAAAATGGGTTCAGCACCGTACGATTTGCTGACATCGTTCACTTGTAAAATAATCATCTGCTGTTCACCTCTATGGAAAAGGGGTGTAGTAGCGCCCCTGTACCGCTTCAAAATAGATACCTCTAGTGTAGCCCACCTCTTTCCCGCGTGGCAAGGAGGGGGTCCGCTGAAGTTCGGGGTCCGGTACGTTTTCACGCTAACGCAGCAAGGCCGCGGTGTGAGATGAAAGCGTACCGGACCCCAAGACCACAAGACCGAGATTTGAAGGAATTCTCCTTTGGTATGCCGAACGAGAAGGTGAGGGGAAAGGAGTGGTCCTATGAAGCAAGCATTGCTTGTGATTGATGCACAGCAGGAATTAATTGAAGGCAATCTAACCGAACAGAGTGTGCGGCATAAAGAAAGATTAGTGGAGAACATTAACGCTGTACTGGAAAAGGCATTAGAAGAACAGGCAGCTGTTATTTTCGTGCGAGATCTGGACGTCGCGAATGGGGAAGGACCAGGATTTGAAGTCCACAGCGGCATACAGGTGCCAACTACAGCCGTCACATTTAATAAGAAAGCGACAAGTTCCTTTTATGGCACAGAGCTGCTGCCTTATTTAAAGGACAACAGCATTGAGCATCTCGTGATTATGGGCTGTAAAACGGAGCATTGCATTGATACCGCGGTTCGGGCAGCTACAGTGAATGGATTTGATGTGACGCTGGTGGGTGACGGCCATTCCACGACAAATTCAAAGGTTCTTAAAGCGGAACAAATCATCGCGCATCATAATGCCATCCTGCACGGGCATTATAATGTCGACCACTTTTCTATGGTGAGAAAAGCAGACGAAGATCTGTTTGTGCCCACACACAATAACTATCGTTAATCTCTATACAAGGCACCAATAAATAACCTCGCCAACATTGGCGAGGTTCTTTATTGCTTGGAGTCCGGTACGTTTTCACGGCAACGCAGCTATACCGCGGTGTGATGTGAAAACGTACCGGACCCCGAACTTAATTGTTCATCATTTCGTTAGATTTAGCGCACGGTAAACAAGACAGCGCCTCCTAAGATATTGTATATTACAGGAAAGGAGGGCGAGTCATGGACAAGCTGACGCATTTTAACGATGAAGGCCGCGCCCGGATGGTGGATATATCAGATAAGGATGTGACACTCCGGACCGCTGCTGCGAAAAGCGCGGTTACGGTGAACGACACCATTTACCATAAAATCATCGAAGGCGGCTTCAAAAAAGGCGATGTGCTCGCGGTCGCTCAGGTGGCTGGCATCATGGCGGCGAAGAAGACGTCCGACTGGATCCCGATGTGCCACCCGCTGCATCTGTCAGGCGTTGACTTGTCATTCCAATGGGAAAAGCAGAATGACGCGTCGTACATACTCCACATCACGGCAGAGGTGCGGACGACGGGCTCGACGGGCGTGGAAATGGAAGCGCTCACGGCCGTATCGGCTGCGGCACTGACGGTGTACGATATGTGCAAGGCTGCCGACAAAGGCATGATCATAGGCCCGACGTCGCTCGTCCTCAAGACGGGCGGGAAAAACGGAGATTATAGGCGAGAAGATTAACCGTACAAAATATGCTACAATAGATGAGACAAGCTTTCTCATGCTGGAGGGCTATAATGAGCCAAGAACATATGAAAATACCGCAAGCAACAGCCAAGAGGCTTCCGCTGTATTACCGTTTTTTGAAGAACCTTTCCGTATCAGGCAAACAGCGTGTATCATCGGCTGAGCTGGCTGAGGCGGTGAAGGTCGATTCGGCCACCATCAGACGCGATTTTTCCTATTTCGGCGCACTTGGGAAAAAAGGCTACGGCTATAACGTGAACTACTTGCTGACCTTTTTCGCCAAAACGCTGAGTCAGGACGAAACGACACCTGTGGCGCTGATCGGTGTCGGTAATCTCGGAACTGCTTTTTTGCACTATAATTTTACGAAGAACAACAATACAATGATTCAGCTGGCGTTCGATGTGGATCCAGGCAAAATCGGCACAGAGATTGCCGACGTGCCGATCTACCACATCAACGACATTAAAAAAGAGCTCGCGACAAGGGAGATTGACGTGGCGATTCTCACGGTTCCTGTCGGTGCCGCACAGCCGATCGCTGATGATTTGGCCGCAGCAGGCATCAAAGGCATTCTCAACTTTACGCCGGCGAGACTGACACTGCCGCCGCACATCAGGGTCCATCATATCGACCTTGCCGTCGAGTTGCAGTCGCTCGTTTATTTTATGAAGCAATACCCAGTTAACGAAGAATCAAAGGATCTATAGGAGGTGCAACACATGCTAGGAATCGGAAGTTCACTCGTCATCGGATGGATCGGACCAGGAAGCGCAGTCGTCATCGGACTTGCCGCGCTCATCATCTTCGGACCGAAAAAGCTGCCAGAGCTAGGACGTGCAGCAGGTAAGACGTTAAAAGAGTTCAAGAGTGCGACGCAAGGCATTATGGACGAGCACGATAAGGACGACAAAAAGGACAGCGACGCGAAAAAGTAAGGATGTTAAAGATATGACACAAGAAAAAAACATGTCTGTATATGATCATATCGGTGAATTAAGGAAGCGGCTCATCATCATCAGTGCCGTCTTTCTTTTGTTCATGGTTGCGGGATTCTTTTTGTCGCGGCCCGTTATCGTCTATTTGCAGAACGACACGATCGCGCAAAATATTCAGATGAACGCGTTTGATCTGACCGATCCGCTTAAAGTATATATATCGTTTGCCTTCATACTAGGCCTCGTCATGACGGCGCCGGTCGCACTGTACCAGCTATGGGCGTTCATCAGCCCCGGACTTTACGAGAACGAGCGAAAAGTAACGCTCATGTACATCCCGATCTCCTTCGCGCTGTTTCTCGCGGGAATAGCGTTTTCCTACTTGCTGCTGTTTCCGTTTGTAGTCGGATTCATGAGCAACATCGCGGAAACGCTAAAAGTCGAAGGAGAGTACGGCATCCAGGAATACTTCTCGTTTCTGTTTAGCATGACCCTGCCGTTCGGACTGATCTTTCAGTTCCCAGTGCTCGTCATGTTTCTAACAAGACTCGGCCTCGTCACACCAATGCTGTTAAGAAGCATTCGAAAGTACGCCTATTTCGCGATACTCGTCATCGCCGGCATGATCACGCCGCCCGAGCTCGTATCACACTTAATGGTCACACTCCCGCTCCTCGTATTGTACGAGATCAGCATCTTCATCTCAGGCTTCGCCTACCGCAAACGCCTGCAAGCAGAAGAAGACGCGCTGCTGGAGGAAGAGATCACATCCTAACTCACACCCATTGTTGGTGTGGGTTTTTCTTTTGGGTGGTGGGGTGTGGTTGAGCAAGTTGGTGTTGGTGTTGGCGCGCAAATCAAAAAATTGGCGCGGAAGCTAATGCGAAATGGAAGTTGACTAGTTAAAAAAGGGACTGGCGAGGCTGTTGGCGCGAAAGACAGACAAACCCGCTCGCATCCTATTCAATCGGCGCGCAAACTTGTCAAAACCCATTTTAACGGCGCGAATATAGTTAACAAAGTCGGGGTCCGGTACACAACGTACCGGACCCCGACTAGTTATCTCATTATTTCTTTTTCTTCTTCAAATGCCGGTGAAACGCGAAGTAGCGGATGGCGTTGGCGAAGTCGAATGTAGCGACGACCATCGTAATGATCGTCCAGATGCTTGTGATGCCATAATCCTGGGCGTAGTGGACAGCCAAATAGGTGAAGACAATCCCAATTCCGGTATACAGAAAGCCCATAAAGAGCGGTGATGTTCTCATAATAAAAATCCTCCAAAGATGAATTGCATCGTATCCATTTGTTTTTCATATTCTTTGATCTCATCCGCGAACACGAATTGCACAAGCAGCACGAGTGTGTTCATCGTCATATGGGCGATGATCGGGACGAGCAGTCGCTTCGTTTTCACATACAAATACGCGAACGTGAAGCCGATCGCCGTATAAATGAGCAAGTGAGTGAAGTCCATATGAACGGCAGCGAACACGAGCGAGCTGATGAGCGCCGATAAGAAAAAGCCGAATCGGCCGTACAGCCTGCCGAACAAAATTTTACGGAACACGATTTCTTCTAAAATAGGACCGATCAACGCGGCGACGATCATAAAGTAAGGCGTGTATTGAGTGATCTTCACCAAATCTTTCGTGTTCTGCGATCCGGCTGGTATGCCGAGAACCTTTGTCTCAATCGTAATCGCGATAATTTGCGCGGCATACGCCATAAACACCCCGCCGATCGCCCATAACACGGCACTTCCGCGAGAAACGCGTCCACCACGTAAATGACGGTCACGAATATCCGGCCGCAGCAAAATCAAAATCAACACAAGTGCGAGGGCAAAACTAAACGTCCCCCAAAGCCCCGCCCACTGCTCACGCGGAACATCAAACGCCGACAAAATCGGCCGAGCAAAAAGCCCCGAAAACTGCATGGCAAAATAAACAACAATAACCCACCAATACCGCTTCTCCAAAAAGAACTCTCCTTCTAAAAACGCTCTATTCTTAAAGCTATATAAAAAAACATAATAGGTGTTTTGTTTACAAAAAACTTCTGTGAAAAGGTTGATTGAAGTGAAAGGTGCCGACTCCTCGAAAAAGAAGTTCACTTTTTCTTCGTGCGATGTCTTGCTTCGCCGTCTTCCTTATCCTGCGAGTGGGAGTGGGCAGGTGGGACCTTTTAAAGGCGCGTAGCGACGAAGGGGCTCACCTTGTCCAGCAGAAAGGGCTAGCCACTCGAGGTCAAAAGTTCAAGAGTCCAATAAGTCAAAGAGCGACTTACCGGCCTCTTGCCCTTTTGCTTGTCGTGGCTGTACGAGCCCTTCCTGCTTTTCACCACACCCCGCGGAAAGCGTGCACCTGTAACGGAAATCGACCACTTTCATAACAGCCTGTTATCACTAACATTCTTTCCTTTATAACACTTACATAACACTCATTTTAACACACATAAAATATAAGAAGCGAATCACACCGTTTGTCGGTTTTTGTGTATAGTTCCTACTTGCAAACTTAAAAAGAATTATTTATTATAGTAAATGGAGTTAGCACTCACTTTAATTGAGTGCTAATAAATAAAACTATTCAATATATTAGGAGGGTGTTTCACTTGTTAAAGCCACTAGGTGATCGTATTGTTATCGAGCTTGTTGAGAGCGAGGAGAAAACGGCAAGCGGAATCGTGCTGCCAGACACAGCAAAGGAAAAGCCGCAAGAAGGCAAAGTAGTTGCTGTAGGAACAGGCCGTGTCGCTGACAATGGCGAGCGCATCGCTTTAGAAGTTTCTGAGGGAGATACCGTGATCTACTCCAAATATGCAGGAACAGAAGTTAAATACCAAGGCAAGGAATACTTAATCCTGCGCGAAACAGACGTTTTGGCAATCGTAGGCTAACCAAACCAAATGGCTCAATTACGAGCTGCATAGAATACAAAACTTAAACTTAAAAATAACAGGAGGTTTTTACTCATGGCTAAAGACATTAAGTTCAGTGAAGACGCTCGCCGTTCCATGCTTCGCGGTGTGGACGCACTTGCAAACGCGGTAAAAGTAACACTTGGGCCAAAAGGGCGCAACGTGGTTCTTGAAAAGAAATTTGGTTCACCGCTGATCACAAATGACGGTGTAACAATCGCGAAAGAAATCGAGCTAGAAGATGCTTTCGAAAACATGGGCGCGAAGCTTGTTGCTGAAGTTGCTTCAAAAACAAACGACGTAGCTGGTGACGGAACGACGACGGCAACGGTTCTTGCTCAGGCGATGATCCGTGAAGGTCTGAAGAACGTAACATCTGGCGCGAACCCAATGGTACTTCGCAAAGGGATCGAAAAAGCGACAGCGGCTGCTGTTACAGAACTAGCTGCGATCTCTAAGCCGATCGAAGGCAAAGAGTCTATCGCACAAGTTGCGGCGATCTCTGCGGCTGATGAAGAAGTAGGACAGCTGATTGCTGAAGCGATGGAGCGCGTTGGTAACGACGGCGTTATCACAATCGAAGAGTCTAAAGGATTCACAACTGAGCTTGAAGTGGTAGAAGGCATGCAGTTCGACCGCGGATACGCTTCTCCTTACATGGTTACAAATCCTGACAAGATGGAAGCAGAGCTCGACAACCCGTACATCTTGATCACAGACAAGAAGATCACGAACATCCAAGAAATCCTTCCTGTTCTTGAGCAGGTTGTTCAGCAAGGCAAGCCATTGCTTTTGATCGCTGAAGACGTAGAAGGTGAAGCTCTTGCTACATTAGTAGTGAACAAGCTTCGCGGAACGTTCAACGCTGTTGCGGTTAAGGCGCCAGGATTCGGTGACCGCCGTAAAGCAATGCTTGAAGACATCGCCGTTCTTACTGGCGGTGAAGTGATCACGGAAGAGCTAGGATTAGACCTTAAATCTGCAAGCATCATGCAGCTAGGTACAGCTTCTAAAGTTGTCGTTACAAAAGAAAACACAACAATCGTTGAAGGTGCAGGCGAGTCTTCTAAAATCGCAGCACGCGTTAACCAAATCAAAGCACAACTCGAAGAAACAACTTCTGAGTTCGATAAAGAAAAGCTTCAAGAGCGTTTGGCTAAACTTGCTGGCGGCGTAGCCGTAATCAAGGTTGGTGCAGCGACTGAAACAGAATTGAAAGAGCGCAAACTTCGCATTGAAGATGCACTTAACTCAACTCGCGCAGCAGTTGAAGAAGGGATCGTATCCGGTGGTGGTACAGCTCTTGTTAACGTGCTAAAAGCAATCTCTCAAGTGCAAGCAACTGGAGACGAATTGACTGGAGTGAAGCTAGTACTTCGTGCACTAGAAGAGCCAGTTCGCCAAATCGCACACAACGCAGGTCTTGAAGGATCGGTTGTCGTTGAGCGTCTGAAGAACGAAGAAATCGGAATCGGCTTCAACGCAGCAACAGGCGAGTGGGTAAACATGTTCGAAGCAGGAATCGTGGATCCAACTAAGGTAACACGCTCCGCGCTTCAAAACGCAGCATCCGTATCTGCAATGTTCCTAACGACAGAAGCAGTTATCGCCGACAAGCCTGAAGAAAACAAAGGCGGCGGCATGCCAGACATGGGCGGAATGGGCATGGGCGGAATGGGTGGAATGATGTAATCAGGGGTTTCACTTATGTGAAGCTGTCCAATGTATAAATAGTTAGTAAGTGAAGGACTACTTCCTGAAAAGGGAGGTAGTCTTTTTTGTGTTGTTAAAATTTGCGTATCAAGATTTTATTGATGACCGTACATTTAAAAATACAACGGCTGTAAATATACAGAACTATAAGGTGCTATTGGGTGGCTTTATTGATTTCTGTCATGAAAACAGCATCCTGAATGTTGAAGAAATACAGAGTAACCATGTTAAACGGTATTTAAGCCAATGCCAAAGCAACGGTAATTCTGCTAATACGGTTAATTCAAAACTGCAACGTATCAGGGCTTTCTTAAATTATATGGTTGAAGAAGGAATGGTTAAAGAGAATGTTGCATTAAAAGTAAAACGTCAGAAGGCAGATGTGAAAATAAACGTATTTAGTGATGAACAAATCCACCAAATGTTAGGTTATTATCGCAGTTTAAGAAGGCGAGAAGATAGTTATTTTGCGTATCGTGGCTATATGTTAATCGTTACATTTTTAGGTACTGGTATCAGAAGAACAGAAGTAATTAACCTGAAGTGGTCTGATGTGGATATGGATAATCTAACTATTTCTGTTTACGGTAAAAGAAGAAAAAAAGAGATTGTTTTCATTACTGAAAAGTTAGCAAAAGAACTATCAACGTATAACCTTTTTTGTAAAAGACGTTTTAGAACTTTGAGTGATTATGTGTTTGTTAATAGAGACAACACACAAATGACCCAGAATTCTATAATGCTATTGTTTCAGAATCTTCAAAGGAAGATGAACTTTTCAGATGTAAGAGTTTCACCGCATACCTTCAGGCATACATTCTGCCATAGATTGGCTATGAGTGGCATGTCAGCATTTGCTATTCAAAAGATGATGCGTCATGAAAATATAGCAGTAACAATGCGTTACGTGGCTATGTGGGGGAATGAACTGAAGGAACAAAATGATAAATATAATCCATTAAATAAACTAGATATTTAAGAATTACAAGGCAAAAGAAAAAGCCACGTGCTGGAACACGTGACCAATTAAAACACACACAACACAACCACAACTGAATACTGAACAGCACCAGCTGTAATTAACCTTCATTTTATCGAAAAAAATATGATGATGCAAGGTGTGTTAAGTATTGCCTTTTTTAAGTAAGATTGCTGGTGGTGTTCACTTGCTGGATTGCCGAATAATAGCAAGTAAAACAAACCTTGATATGTAAGCTGAAGCAGATGCAGAAAGTTCAGCGTTCCCACATTAAAACAGTTCCTTATTTCTGTTGTGGGAAGTCTAGTGGCGAACGCACATAATCGGTTCGGTGGGTTGCTTGGGTATTACGGTACGGTAGCAATGGACATACACCAGCATACAGGACAAGCATTGTATGTAAAAAGTTCATTGTGGTTAACACCAGCGTTTAAATAAGGGTTATACATACGGATACCTTGTATTCCTGTACCATTCAGTATAAACAAACGTCTGCTTTTCAGCTTTAAACAATAATTTTGTTTATCGCTGAAAGGTAGAAGTTTTCGTTGCCAGCCGTTTTCCTTGAATAACCTACCCATTCAGGCAAAAGAGAAAAACAAAGTCAACACCATATTCGATGAAAAACAGGAATTTAATTGGAAAATGTCGAATTGTTTGGCTGAAAGGGGATGATGAAAGATGGATAGAAGAAAACTGCTGTACAGCATCTTAAAGGAACTTCAGGAAGGTAACGAACCGAAACAAACAGATTATGAAATTACTTACGAACAGTGGGGAGAAATGGCAGCACTAATACGTGATGAAGGATATGCAAAGGGTGCTTCAGTTCAATATGCTGATAATACGGTTTACTTTGTAGCACTATCTTCAGCAAAGATAACTATGAAGGGTATTGAATACCTTGAACAGAACAGTACCTTAGCAAAAACATACAGGGGATTAAAGGAAGTTCGTGAATGGCTGAAGATATAACTAAAAAAAGGATAGATATAAAAAATCCCTACTATTTGAACCAGTATTAGAACAGTGCAAGATTGCTTCTTATACAATTTTAAAGCTGTAATCGTAACCGATTATATGAAATTGAGAGGTGAAACATCTATGAAAAAAAGTGTTCTTGTTGATGAATTAGAAAATTTATTAAGTGGAAAAACAATGAAAAAATTATCAGGTATACCAAAAAAATGTTACAAATACGCTTTAACTGCAATTTTTATAAATACTTGTGGTGGAAGACAGCTTACATATGGTCAAGAACAAAACTTTGAATGGGCAAAATCTATTAATAAAAACCCAAAGGATTATAATAATCAAGGAATTCTATACCATATTCAAAAAACAGTTGAAACTAGTTTAAAGCAAAGTTTTTATCATAATTTCAATTCCCCTGACACCATTGACAAGATAATAGAGTTGTTCAGGGAAGTTGTATCAAGTACAAAAAAGCATGGAACATATATGAAAAATGTCATTGAAATTGAAGGGTTATTTGATGTGCAAAAATCCTTTAGTAAGACACATAAAAATGTACAACCACACCACTGGATAAATATCGACTTAATAGAAGGTATGGTTCTTACCGTACCTGAATTTATATCTTATTCTGATTTGGTTAATACCTGGAGTATGTTGATTGACAAACTTGAAAAGTATAATGAAGAAGTTATAAGCACTTTTGGCGTTCCGTTAATAGAGAAGAAAAATTCTCCGGAAAATCGTGCTTTGAAATATGAAATAGATGCTTTAGCAAGGGCACTATGGGTTGGTTCTGTTACATTCGCTGAATCATATTTATATTATGTTTTCTATAATATCAAGCAAGCCAACTATAAATCAGAGAGTGATTCTGTAAACAGCTTCTTGGAAAATCAAAAGGTTGAAGATGAAGAAATAATTAAAAGACTATTGATTCCTGAATTTGTTAAGGGGATTACTACCGAACTAAAACAATTGCTAAAAAGCTATTCAGAAGTAAATAAAGTCAGGAATCGGTTTATTCACCCTTCAGCTTTTGTAAGTACGACTAATACTTCAGAAATGTTACCATTAATCACTATTACTATCGAAAAGGTAGCAGAAGCATTAAAAGCATGTACTTCTTTAGTTAAATTGATAGATGATTTGTTACCGGATGAGTTTAAAGTATTGGTGTGGTGGAATAGCATCACCCATCCAAATTTTTCAGAATATGAAAAAGGAAGTATTATAAGCCCAACAAGTCAGCTTTCAACAATAAAATACATTTAATTAATAACCATAACTATTATACAGTTCAGTGAAAAAGGAGAAATAATGATGGCAAAAAAACTTAATAAGATAAATATCAATAGTGATTTGATTGATGCTTTTCGTAATAAGGTCAATGAAACAGATTTTTTCAGCGGAAAACTTAAAAATGTAAATGGAAAGAACCATTGGAACTTATTATGTTCAGCTATGGACTGGATAACGGTAGCTTCAGACGGATTGCCTGAAATAAAACTTGAAATCGGCGGCATGGGGTATAACCACCTAAAAACCATAAATTTAATGCAGTATGTAATTACAGTTGATGTTTTAGTGGAATCAATCATTCAATTATATAGAGTGCTTAATTCAGGTGAACCATATCCGTTGGACGATAGTAAGAACATATTTTGTCATGAAGAACTAAGTGATGACAAGTACTTTAAACATATTCGTGCTGTTTTCAGTACACATCCTGTAAGCTTAAAAAGTTTTGATGGAGTAAAAAGAAGTAATGATGAAAGATACTTTGCTAGTTGGGTATCAGAGATGCCTGATATTGTTGACGAATATGATTTTTATGTTTTTCTGTATAGTAACGACCCAAACAAAGATAGCTTAAACTCATTTGGTATAAATTTGGACAAAGTAAATGAATTTGCTTTACAACGTTATGAACTGTTAAATGACTTGATTAATAGGGTTGACATAATTATTAAGGAACACATTACAAATTACAAAGAAAAAAGTATTCCTGAATCAGACGATATTATTGAACAACTAAGTATTCTTGCCGAAGAAAACGAAAAACGCTTTGGTAAGGGGTATGGATATTCATATGAAATTCATTACTTGCAAAAGCTATTTATTACTGAAGTTGAAATGTATGGGTTTGATGAAAAGTTCACTGCTATTTTAAACGATTATAAAGACTATATGATAACAGGGATAAATGAAATTAAGCGTAATTTACAAACTATGTCAGACCATGGATATTATATAAAACATCGGGCTGGTGGCTATGAATTTGAGAAGATATATACTTATTTTGCCGATGGAAATCATCCAATAGGAAAAGAATACTTTCAAGGGCTAATAAATCTTGAAAAACTACCAATAAAGTTAATTGAACTTAATGACATGCAGCTAAACAGATTGATGATGGATGCTTACTTATTTTCTGTTTGTGAAGAAACTGGTAATGAAAGAATTAAACTAGGTGATATTGTAGAACTTGTTTATCCCAATTACAAATAAGCTAATATATAAGTAAAATCCCTTCAGAACTAGTTAAATGACCGGTGATGAAGGGATTTTTATATAACAACCATAATTACCTGTTATTTAAAACAAATTAAGCACCTTTCTTGGGTGCTTTTCTTTATATTACATGAACCCTGCATAGCAATCTTTTCTGCTTCTGCCATTTACAATATTTTTTATAGTTGCCTTTGATACTGAAAATTGTTCTTCCAGCTGGTAAGGAAGCATCCCTTTAACTTTGTTAAGGTATAGCATGTGATAAACTTCTTTATCGGTTAGTTTCACGTTGTACATAATCAAAAGTTCCTTTCCTATAATCAATTATATTATTTGATGTGAAGCAGTTCTTCAGGTATGCCGGTTATACCCTTATTAGTCATTAAGCGAACAGCGGTATCCCTGAAATGAATTAATAATGCCGGATTGGGTGCTTTACTGCTTCTGTACACAACAAACGGATTTACAAGGATATGTGATACAAAGGCATTTTGTTGTATGGTGAACACTGGTAAACCTTTCAGCATCACTTTAAACAGTTTCTTCTTCAAGTCATTCGAACGGCTGAAACCAAACATTTCAGCAAGTTCATTTATTGTAAGTGGTTCACACGTATTTAAATCATTTCCAGGATGCTTACAAAGAATGTTTGCTTCAGGATGAATGTAAGGAAGCACCATGAACAATGTATAAAGGTTGTTTGGTGTATGTACGGCTTTACCTTTTTCATTCTTTTCTTTGTACAGTTCCCTTACTTGCATATCAAACGTTTTTACAAGGTTCTTTTCTTTTTGTGCTGATGATGAAGGTTTACCTTTAAAGTGATATTTACTATTCCACTTCAAGTAAATCTTGCTTTTACCTTTAATCTCTTCTGAAAGGATTCCGGTTTCAACAAGCTTGTTATAGAAGTTGTAAAACTCTTTCTTATTCTTAATTTCAAGCAGTTCCTGAAGCCTGTTCTTCAAAATGAAGTTACCGTTATCATGCCGTAAATAACTTCCTTGTTCCTGATAAGTCACGAAAGTTCCAAGAAACATAATCCTTGTTTTTTCAGCTGGTGTGAAACGCTGGTCTTGGTTCAGTTCTTTAATTGTGCTGGATAACGTAAAGGTAAATCTTCCGGCAAGTTCCTCAAACAATTCTTTGTTTTCTTTGCCACGTAAATATGCTTTCTTGTTTGCTTCTTTTTCCATACTGATAATCGTGTATTGTTCATTATCAGGTACAAATCTTCCATCAACTATTTCTCCATTTTCATCGGGCATTCTTGCCGGTATAATCCCCATAACCATATGTATCATCCTTTTCAAGTTAAGTATCAGAAAGGAATGGTTGCAGATTTTCGCAGCTATCACTTTTCTGTACTTATAGGGATTTGAAAAAGGGTGAAAGTAAGACGTTATTTATTGAAAAATAGAATTGTCATGCTTTATGTCATGCTGTTCTTGCAAAAAATGCACCGTTTTGTAACCTGAAAACAAGCACACCAACTTGAAAATGTCATGTTTGCGGTAGATTTTACCCTTAAACAGCCAAATTTGCGGTAGATTTTACCCTTTGAAAAAACGCTTTAACCCTTGTGGCTGTAAGGGTAAAGGCACTTTTTGTTGATTCTGTCCTTCTATTCTTATTGTGTCTTAAAGAACTTCTGAACAATAAGTATTAGATGAAAGATAAGAGATATTGCTTCACTTCGTTACGCAAGGGAAGGAAAACCACCTTCCCCATATTAGATAAAACCAGTAATGCTTTGTTTGGTACTCTGAACAATAAAGAAGTAATTCCGGCTATTATTCAGAAACAATATTTATATAGTTTGTTTTTTTAATAGCTTGGAGAACCGTAAGGTTCGACAAGGTGCGAAGCACAAATAACGGTTAGTTAATAATTTATACAGGTGAATACAGTGAAGCTAATACCATTCAAGTTAAAGTTTACTTGCAGCTGTACTTATTAATATTTAAATACTCGTCTGAAATAAGTGGAAAGATTGTTTAGGGTATGAAGGGGTAAGTGGTAAAAACGGTATTGAATTGGTGTTTTTGAAAGGTGGGAAAGTGGTTAATTTCAGCATGTAACAAACCTTGCACGTGGAAAAGAAAATAAGCAGCTACTATTTTTACTTACACAGACAAAAGAACCAGCATCCACATAAGGTTTCCACTGGTTCTTTCGTATATCAATCTTTTATTCTTGTTTGTACTTCAGCTAGTTTAGTTGTGAAGAACAGTTTGTAAATGGTATTACCTTTGTCAGTTATTACGTTGTTGAATAGGTATTCAGCTTCTAATGTTCTGTATTCGTTATCAATTATGTAGGTGGGTGCATCAACTTCGCTGCTTTTTTCTAAAGCATCAATCATTTCCTTAATAGGCAGAACACTATCATATACAGCTTCTCATAATACTTCTTGGGTGTAGGTATCCACAAACTGCATAGTAAACATATATCAACCACCTTTATGTAAGATATTTCAAGTATAACCTGAAAGGATAAGTATGGTAAATATTTCTTTGTAAAAAAGAACCAGTTTTTTTACACCAGTTCTTCATACGATTCCACTTCAATAAACGGAATATATTCTTCTGTTTGATAGTTTTCAGTAAGCCAAAAGCCATGTTCTTCAACTTCAGTAATTTCACCTGAATAGTGAGTACCGGCATATACCTTTACATTCATTCCTTCTTGAATATTAATGTTCAACTTTTGCTTCATTTGCCGTCACGCTTCTTCAGGTATCGGTGTAATGTCATACGTGATACACCAATCTTTTCTGAAGCTTCTTTTATGTTCATTTTCTCATTATCAATCAGGTACATTGCGTATTCAATTTGCGAATAATCCACTGCTTTTCTGCCAATCTGTTTACCCTTCTTTTTGGCAATTTCCAAACCTTCCTTTGTTCTTTCTGAAATAAGGTCACGTTCAAATTGTGCCAAACCTGAAAACATTGTAAACATAAGTGTTCCTTGTGGTGTAGTGGTATCTAACCAGCTTTCTTTAAGTGATTTAAGATGTACACCTTTTTCTTTAAATAAGGTTACCAGTTCAATCAAATCTTTTGTGCTTCTTGATAACCGTGTAAGGTCAGTAATAATTACCGTGTCACCGGTTCTTAATTGTTCCAGCAACTTATTTAATTGTGGTCTGTCCTTCTTGGTTCCGGTTATCTTCTCAAAAAATACCTTTTCAGCACCGGCATTCAAAAGTGCTTCTTCCTGTCTATCAAGGTTTTGTTCAACTGTACTTACACGCATATAACCAAATATCATTGTGTACCATTCCCTTTGATTAAGTATCTGTTGTAAGTGTAACAAAAAGGGTTGTTTTAGTAAAGTGTTACAAATTGTTTTTGTTACACACTTTTGTTACACGACAAACAGCGTTATATCAAGGAACAGACAAAGGAAGTTTTGACGTAACTTTAACGAACGATATTGTTACACGTTGTATGTTACCTGAAGAATACCGAACCATTAAACGGCAAACAGTGGAGAAGCTTGTATAAGCTTGTTATTCAGCTTGTGTTAGGTCTGAAGCATCGTTCAATACTTACCATTCAGGAATAGAACTGATTGATTGTGAAGCGTTCAATGGCTTCTGAACAAATAATGATACCCACCCATACGGGGGGAAGGGGGTAGGTATTTGCTGTTTTTAGCGATTAAACTAGATACGCCATATTTTTGATGCTGTATATTTCCTTAAAACTTCTGTTGGTTCAGGCGGTATGTCAGGAAACAGTGACAAATCAAATTGAAATACCGGCAGAAATAATTATAAAAATTTTTTAGCTGTTAGATATTTTCTATTTGTCTTACTTCCGGTTCTGTTTGCGTACCTAATATATGAAAAGTTCTATACGTGTTGAAACGATAAAGTACACTGAAAGCTTTTCAAAAAATATCTTGTTGTGTAATTCAAGATGATTATCCGTTTCCCTTCTGAAGCAATTCAGGGTGGGGTGTATAGGGTGCTGGTTATTGCCGGCATCCTTTTTATTTACTTTAAAATGAATAAATTATTCACGTATACATGGGGTGAAAGCATATGAACAAAGACTTGATTAAGCATTTAAGAAGTATTACTAATCTATCACAAACGGAACTTGCTGAACGTGTTGGTGTGCATCAAACGATTATCAGCAGAGTTGAAAATGGTTCGATACCACTTCAGCCGAAAACAGAAAAAGCATTGCTGCGTGTGTTTGGTGAAGAAGGTGTTGGTGGACAAGATATCGTACTGCTACATTCTATTTTTGAAAGCAGAAAGATGAAACAAGTAAAGAAAGATTGGAAGGGTATTTGATGCAGATGAAAGCTGAAGAAAGAAAGTCACATGACAACATTAAGCAGAACCTTCAATACATAGGAAGAAGCTTGCTGGATGATACGTACAAAGAACAATCTGCAATCCTAGCATTACTTGCCACTGAAACATTGGAACTTATCAGAAATATGAAGATGTTCTATGAAGTGCCGTATTCCAGTGAGAATCATACAAATCACTTTTATACCTACACGTTAAAAGCGAAACAAGAAAAATCAAAGCTTATAGCGGTTATGGAAGAAATTCAAAGAGAACTATCAATCAACAAAACAAATGTAAAGCGTGTGCTGGTACTGGTACAAGGTATGCTTCAGACAAACCTTTACAAGAACCGTGTACAGGCTTCACTTGATAAGTGGAAGAACACCACGACCTTCTCAACAAAACTTCAGCTTATTTATATTTAAAGGGGATGCAAAGAAATGGATGAACAAAAACAAATACCAGTTCCTTCAGGTATTTCCGAGGAACAAGCAAGACTTGCAAAACTATATGTCATGGAACGGCATCAATCAGGTATAAGTGTTGGTGATTTTTGCAGTAAACACGGTATATCCACTGCCACATGGTACGGCGAAAGCTATATGAAGAATCCAGTGTTTGAAAGCTATTTGACAGCACTTGGTGGAACTGTTGTGAGTGCTGATGAACAAGAAGCATATCAGATTGTAAAACAAAAGATAATGCAGATGGCAACGAAACAAAGTGCTGGTGTGAAGGAAATTCAGTTGTTCCTTGAAAACTTTTCGCACGTTGTTGAAGCTGATAAACAAGAAAGAATGAAAGAACTTGGTATTGTGCCGGAACATGAGAAGGGACAGTTTAAAACAGTTGAAGAACGCAAAGCATCATTGCTTGCACGATTAAAAGGATAATGGGGGATATGGCACATGAATAGTTATCAATTGATTTCACAAGGGTACGAAGCTGAACGGCAGAAGCGTGAAGCAATCAAACAAGCTGATATTAAGAACCAGCATGAGAAGGAAGCTATGCAGAAGGAACAAGAAGCTGAAAGGCATACAAACACACCTGAAGTTTCTGAAATGCCTTTAGAAGAACAAGTAAAGCTTCTATCAATGGCAGTGCTTGAACTAACTGAAAAACTTAATGGAAAAGGGATGGAATAATATGACACTATTGAATAAACTTGAAGGATTATTTGTAAAGGTAGATACAGTTGAAGAATCATATCTGAAAGCAATGGAACAACGTGAACAGGCTTTACTTGAACTACAATTGGAACTGAAAGATAGAGAAGCAACATACCGTGATGTACACAAGCTGGCTATGCTTGGACAGGTTTCAGAAAAAGTATATGAAGCTGAAAAGGCAAAGTTTGAAAAGTTAAAGCAAAAGGTTGCAGAAGCACACAAAGAATTACAGCTAATTCAGGAATATAAAACTGAAGATGTACATTCCATTCTTGCAGAACTTGAAGCTGAACGTGGGAAATATGGCAAAGAAAAACAATCTGAAATTCGTGCAATCCAAAATGAACTTCTTGAAGCGAAACTTGCGTACCTTTCCAAGATGGCAGAATCAAAGGTAAAGTATGATGCGATTGTTTCACCACAAAGAAAGCTGGATGCACTGAAGATAAAGCTTGGTATGAAACAAACAAGTTACGTATCAGATGCTTATGAAGCATTAAACCTTGTTTCGGTTGGTGATGGTGGTCATATCAGCCTGTTGCCTGAACGTAAAGAACTTCATGATGCTTTAGCATACGGAAGAAAACCGGAACAGCTTGAACGCTTTGTAAAAGGTAACAAGTAACATGGCTTTCTTGCTTGGTGTGTTCTTTGTATTTGCAATCAGTTCATTCGATATGTACGTAATCAATTGAATATTAATTTTCAAACCCTTATTAGAACCCTTTATTGTTCCTGTATTGGAATAGTAAAGGGTTCTTTTTTTTGCTTAGAATTAAGCAATTTTGTTTACTGATTTTTCCTTTATACTGACTTATTGAGGTGATGGGATTGAAAGAAATAACTAAAGAACGAATAAAGAAAATAAAAGGAATGGACACTGACTTAATATCATTATCGTTAATAACGGCAAATGAATTAATGTGGTCGTTGGATAGGATTATTGATAGAAAAATTAAATACTTTGTTAATGAAGTGGATAAAAATGTCCGTAATAAAAAATGGTCGGAAGAAATTAAAGAGTGGCTTTCTGAACTAGGGGAAAGCATAAGCAGCGATTACTTAATCATAGAAAAAAGAATCAATTTGTCTAAAGAATTGATTTTTTATTTAGGCTTTGATGGAAACGATGAAGTTATTGAAGATATTATTGACGAATTTGTAATGTCATGCGAATCAAGAAAAGACATTAACCAGCTTAAACGGAAGTTGATAAAAGAAGCATTGGAATTAGATGATTTGTGGCGGTAGGTCAGGACAAAAGTAACTGCAACACAGGCTTCACCAGCAACATGTCTTTATTACTTTTTAATCAATAGGTATTCTTTAAAATGTATGTATGGTAAAATAATCCATATGAGAGGCTATACTTTATAATGGGGGTTGGAGTTATTGGAAACAAAAGAAGTTCTAGCTGCTGAATTTATTGCAAAATGGCTTACTGATAATAGTAATCAGATAATAAATTCCTTTTTAACTTATTATGAAGATAGTTCATTGTCTAACATGCGTAGTAACGTATATAAAATGCTGTATAGCGAGATAAAGAAAAATGAAGTTTCCAAAGTGAATTTTGAAGATTATCGAAATATCTTTCCTGATAAGAATAAAAAACTTACTTCTCAAGAAAGTTATAGAAATAGTTTTTTTAAGTACTTATATTCATTTGACCACATGGAGTTACCTTTTGGATTTGAAACTATATTCCCGCCTAAAGATTATCTGATACGGCATTTTGAAAGGTTAAAGATACGCGAACCAAAGAAGATACTTGAAAAAGAAAGAAAAATCCTTACTATTGAAGAACTGACTTCAATCCAAAATGTAATTGAAGCGGATTCTACTAAACTTGAAACACTAAAAATGCAGTTCTGTTGGTATGCAATATTTGAACTTGGTATTGATATAAATGAACTTAGGCACTCAATTAATAGTAATAATTTTGATGAAGGGGTACTGCATACAAAAGATGCTACTTATAAGCTTCCTGTTAAATTTCACGATATGTTTATACGATTGAGTGAACGTGACAGTAATTATAATGGCTTTTATACTTTAGATATCCTTTTAAAGAATCTTGGTGAGTATGCAAAGCTAGAACGTAAGCTACTGCCAATTATGGTTAAGCTAACAAGAAAAGGTTATTTGGTGCCATGTGGTAATTGCGGAGAGAACTACACTAATCTATCTTATAACTGGCTTTCAGTAAATAACCGCATCATTTGTGTAGACTGTGCAGAAACGTTAAAAAAAAAGTCGATTTTGAAGTAACAGTCTCAAGTATTGAAAACACGGACATTCATGAGATTGAACAAGAACAGTTGTCTGTACTTTACGCATATGATGATTTAAAGCGTGATATTCAGAAGAAACCAATAGATTTTTTAAAGCTTCATCAATTACAAATTGAAATTGGTAAGCTTGGTGAAGCTTATGTTTATAAAGAAGAAAGCAAGAAGTTAAAAGGCACCAAGTTCCTTCAAATGATTGATGAAAAGAAAGCGTTAGTTCCTTCAAATGGTTATGATATTCTTTCGTTCACACGTGATGGTAAACCCTTGCATATAGAAGTTAAAGCAACATCAGGCAAAGAAAATGTATTTTATCTATCAAGGCACGAATGGAAAACTGCTGAAAGGATGAAAAAAGAAGGTTTAACTTATGTTGTTTATTTTATAAAAGAGATTATGTCCGATAATCCTATTCTTACGGAAATTAACGATATCACTTCAAATAAGGAATATAATTTTGAAGAATATGGTTACAAAGTTACAAAAGCATAAATAAATAGAAGGTTAGAATACCGCAACTGGTTACTTAATTGTAGCCGGTTTTTTTCTGTGAAAATAATTAAATCCATAGCTCTTTTGTATACGGATCTTTTTGAAAGGTAATCCTTAAAATATCCTAAAAAGCCAATAAGAAAGCTAAGCTA